>CAZFBP010000075.1:0-271 GCA_964517255.1 uncultured Chryseobacterium sp. | reverse complement strand
GTTACCAAGCGGCCGTATGTGGGGCGCTACAAGGAGCATGTGCAACGGATCATGGAATTCCTGTGAAAGTGCGAGCTTGCAATGTGCATCATGCCCACGCCACCGCCCGATAGCCAAGACCACGACCGCCTGCGCCCGAGCGGTGGCTACCGGCAGTTGCGCGCGTTCCAGACCACCACGGTGATTTACGACGGCACGGTGGCCTTCTGCGAGAAGTTCATCAAGAGCCATAAGCTGGCGGATCAGTTGATCGGTGCCGCACGCAGTGGCC
>CAZFBP010000074.1:0-11786 GCA_964517255.1 uncultured Chryseobacterium sp. | reverse complement strand
ATGCGCATCGCCGTCAACACCCGCCTATTGCTGCCCGACAAGCTCGAGGGCATCGGATGGTTCACGCACGAGACCATGCGGCGCATCGTGGCGGCGCACCCCGATCACGAGTTCTTCTTCTTCTTCGATCGCAAGCACGATGCGCGCTTCATCTATGCGCCCAACGTGACGCCCGTGGTGATGGGACCGCCCACGCGCCACCCTTTGCTCTATCGCCTCTGGTTCAATTGGCTGTTGCCCCGCAAACTGAAGGCGCTCAAGGCCGATGCCCTCATCAGCCCCGATGGCTTCCTGCCGCTTCGCAGTTCGGTCCCTTCGCTCGCTGTGATCCACGACCTCAACTTCGAGCATTACCCCGAGGATCTGCCGCGTGCCTACCGCAACTACTACCGCAGCTACTTCCCGCGTTTCGCGCACCACGCAGCGCGCATCGCCACCGTGAGCGAGTTCAGCGGCCGCGACATCGCGAAGCGCTACGAGGTGAATGAGAGCCGAATCGATGTGGTGTACAACGGCGTGGGCGATGTGTTCCGGCCGTTGAGCGATGAGGAGAAGACCGCGGCGCGTGATCGGTTCACGCAAGGCCATCCGTACTTCACCTGCGTGGGCAGCTTGAATCCGCGCAAGAACATCGCGCGCTTGCTCTTGGCTTTCGATCAATTGCTTCAACAGCATCCTTCGGAATTGCGCCTGCTGATCGTGGGCGAGCGCATGTGGTGGGATGCGCGCATGGAGCAGGCGTGGAAGCAAGTGAAACACAAGGAGCGCGTACACTTCACCGGTCGCTTGGCGCAAGCCGATCTGCACAAGGCCTTGGGCGGCGCGCATGCCTTGGCCTTCACCAGTTATTTCGAGGGCTTCGGCATTCCGGTGGCCGAGGCCATGCGCTGCGGCGTGCCCGTGGTGGCTGCCGAAGCGACTTGCTTGCCCGAGATCGCGGGCGATGCCGCGCACTATTGCGACCCCTTCAGCGTGGCCGACATCAGCCGGGCGCTCCATGAAGTGTGGAGCGACCCAGAGCTGTGCGAACAGCTCCGTGCCGCAGGTCTTAAGCGATCGCAGCGCTACACCTGGGATAAGGCCGCCACGGACCTATGGGTGAGCTTCCAGCGCATGTGCCAGGATTCCGGGTTGAAAGGAGGTTGAGGGTTGGAGGTTGTATTGCAGGCGGGTCGGAGAGGCGTGGTTTCTTTTGAGTCGGCTTCACTCGGATCGAATCGGCAAGGATGAGTCTGGCATCGTTCCACCTGAGGGGCCTGGTTGAAGCCGGCTGCGATGAAGCCGGTCGCGGCTGCCTGGCGGGGCCTGTGGTCGCGGCGGCGGTGATCCTGCCGCCTCGCATTCGCCTGCCCGGCTTGGACGACAGCAAGAAGCTGAGCGAATCCGCGCGCGAGGAATTGCGGCCGCTGATCGAAGAGCGCGCGCTGGCCTGGGCCGTGGCCGCCGTGGAGCCTGCGGAGATCGATGCCGTCAACATCCTGCGGGCCTCCTTCCTGGCCATGCACCGCGCCATCGATGCCTTGAAGCAACGGCCCGCGCATCTCCTGATCGACGGCAATCGCTTCATCGCCTATCCGGGGATCACCCACAGTTGCCACATCAAGGGCGATGGACGTTTCCGGAGCATCGCGGCCGCCAGCGTGCTCGCCAAGACACACCGCGATGCGCTGATGCGCGCGTTGCACGAGGCGCATCCGGCGTACGGCTGGGCCATCAACAAGGGCTATCCCACGCTCGATCACCGTGCGGCCATCGCGCGCTTCGGCCCCACGCCGCACCATCGCCGCTCGTTCCGGCTGCTGAAGGAGCAGTTGGCGCTGTTCTGACCCAGCGGCGCGCGATTCACAGCACGCTGTGCGCAAGCCCGCTGCTGCGCACGGACGGCCCACGACGCTCCCCGGCACCTTTGTCCATTCCCATGCGCCGCGTCATCATCGTGCTCGTGCTGCTCACCGTTGTCGGCGGCGTGGCGTGGGTGCTGCTGCGCTGGGACCGCACGGCGCTCTCCTCAGCCGACCCGTGGCGCGCTGTGCCCGCGGAGGCTGCCGTGATCATGGAAGTGCCCACCGCGCTGGCCGCATGGGACCGCTTCACGCACACCTCCTTGCATTGGCGCGCGTGGGAGCAGGAGCCCGGCGCGAAGCGGCTCGCCTCGGCATTGGCGCGCATGAGCCAGATGATGGAGGCCGATCAGGAGCTCCGCGCGGCCATGAGCGATGCGACGGTCCTGGTGGCCTTGCTGCGATCGGGCAAGGGCATTGCCGATCCGCTGTTCATCGGCTCCGGCAGCGGCGCTTCCATGAAGAGACTGGCCGCGCTCTTCGGCATTGATGCGGCGCATGAGGCGGGCCTGACGGAAGGACGATCGGTGCCCTGCACGACGGATAGCGCACTGCTCGGCCTGCATGTTTGCTCGCGCGATGGGCTGTGGATGCTCTCGCCATCGATCACCGCATTGGATGAAGCGATGCTGCAACTGGAGCGCGGCACGCCCATCACCGACGATGCGCTCTTCGCGAAGGCGCGCGCCACGCTCGATGCGGCCACCGAGGCTAGCGTGCTCGTGCACACAGGCCGGGCCTGCGGCTTGCTGGGCGCCATCTGGGAGCCGCGGCGCATCGAGCAACTCGCGATCCCGCAGGGCTGGCTCGCGCTCGAGTTCACATCGGGCCCGGACGCCATGACGCTCAGCGGGCTCCTTGTGCCAGCTGCGCCCGATGCCTTCACAACAAGCCTTGCCGCGCAGGGCAGCGGCGACTGGAACATCGGGCGCTTGGTGCCCGCCGATGCGGTGATCTGGGAGGTGCGCCATGTGGGCGACATCGGCGCGGCGATGGATGCGTGCGCGGCGCTCGATGACCGCGCGCGGGCCACGGAGATCATCTCCGGCTGGATGCAGGGCAGCGTGGGCGTGGCGCAGGGCTCACGCGACAGCAGCCTGTGGTTCGTGGCCGAGGCCGCCGATCCGGAGCGCGCCACGGAAGAACTGCTCTCGCCATGCGCGCAATCGCCCTGCGACACCATGAGCCATCGTGGCACGCGCATCACGCGCATGCCTGAGGCCGCGCCTTTCGAACTGCTCCTGGGCCGGCACGCCGGACTGCCGCAGCAACCCTGGTGGGCAGTGCTCGGCCATCATGTGGTGATGAGCGATGACCCTGCGGCGGTGCGGGCCAGCATCGATGCGTGGAACGATGGCGGCAGCCTGGCCGAGCAGTCGCGGGCCAAAGAGGCCTTCAAGCGGCTCAGCGATGACGCGGGCTGCACCTGGTGGTTGGATCCGATACGCGGCGGTGAGTCGCTCAAGCAGGGCCTGCTGCCCGCGCGACAGGATGGATTCGGCGGATGGATGCCCCTGCTTCGGCGGGTGAGCACCTTCGCGGTGCAGGCATCACCCGCGCCGGAAGGACTGTTGCACGTGATGGTTAGCGCGCTGCATGCGGGAGAGGATGGCGAGGCCATGACCGCTGCGCCGAGCACCGGCGTGCTCTGGCAATGCACCTTGAACGCGCCCGTGAGCCGGAGGCCCTTCCTCGTGCGCAATCACACCAACGGCACGCTGGAGACCCTGGTCCAGGACCAGGAGCATCGCATCCACCTGATCAGCGCCACGGGCAAATCGCTCTGGTCGCGCCCGCTCGATGGGCCGATCCTGGGCGCGGTGCATCAGGTGGACCGCTTCAAGAACGGCAAATTGCAAGTGCTGCTCGGCACGGCGACCACCTTGCACCTGATCGACAGGAACGGGAAGGATGTGGGCGTGCCGCACAAGCTGAAGGCCGATGCCGCCGCGCCGCTCGCGGTGATGGACTACGACGGGAAGAGCGAGTTCCGCATCCTCGTGCCGCTCACCGATGGCCGCTTGCTGAACCTGGACCTTGATTTCGCCCCCGTGGAGGGCTGGACGACCCCGAAGCTCGACGCGCCAGCGGTGGATGCCGTGCGACATCTGCGCATCGGCGGCAAGGATCACCTGCTCGCGGTGGATGCAGAGGGCGTGGTGCGTCTCTTCGACCGAAAGGGGAATGCGCGCGAACCGGTGAAGGCCAGGCCGGACCGCGTGAAGCAGGTGCTGGCGGTGGAGTCGGGCCAGGCGCTGGGCGGCACGCGGATCATCTGGATGGATCAGGACCTGGCCCTCAAAGCCACGCGCATGGATGGCGATCAGACCGGGTTGCCGGGAGGCGAAGCACGCGACTTGGACGGGGATGGGAATCCGGAATTGCTGACGGAAGAACGTGCGGACGTGGTGAAGAATGGAGCCGCGATCACGGTAGGAGAGGTGCTGGCCTTGGCGGAACTGGATGCTGTTGGGCACGCATGGCGTTTCGCGCCATCGGCGATCAAGGCCCCGGCCGCTGGAGACGCGCTCTTCGCCGTGGGCGACCTGAACCTGGACGGTACGAACGAACTGATGGGCGCTGATGGCACGCCGGTCATCACCGCCTTCCGCCTGCCTTCACCATGAACCCACCACCGGCGGCATCCGCAAAGCGCGCAACCTTAGTTTTGGCGCGGCATCACGGCGGAAGGCTCCGCCAGGCCCTATGAAACGCGCCCTTCTCCGCACTGTTCTCCGCAGGGAAGTGGTGGGCCTGGCCCGCGTCACGGTGATCCTGCTCACCGCATTCCTCGTGCTTCTTGAATTCGGCTACCGCAGCGATGCGGATACGGGCGCGCTGCTCGAGCAGCTGAGCTTCGGGCTCGTGGCCACCGCCGCGTTCGTGACGCTGGGAAGCCTGTTTCGCACCGGGATCAAAGGCGAGCGCATGCGCCGCGCGGAGATCATCTGGTTCGCGGCCGCGCTGGCCCTGATCATCGGGAAGGCGGCCGCGCTGCCGGTTGTCGGCGACCTGGGCCGATGGCCCTTGCTCGTCTTCCTGCTCGTCTTCTCGTTCATCGAGCTCTCCCGCCTGGAGATCGGCCGCAACAGCACGCTGTTCAATCCGGCTCTGCTCTTCGTCACGAGCTTCATCATCCTCATCGCGCTCGGAGCCGCGTTGTTCCAGCTGCCCAACTCCACCACCAGGCCCATCTCCCTGGTCGATGCGGTGTTCACCAGCACCAGCGCGGTCTGCGTCACCGGCCTCAGCACCATCGATGTCGGGAAGGACCTCACCCAGATGGGCCAGTGGGTCCTCCTCCTGCTGATCCAGCTCGGCGGACTGGGCGTGATGACCTTCACGAGCTTCTTCGCCTTCTTCTTCAAGGGCCGGACCTCATTGGAGGAGCAGTTGCGCGTGCGCGACCTGGCGAACACCACACTCAGCGGCGCGCGCGGCTTCATCGTGCAGGTGATCCTGTTCTCGCTCAGCGTGGAGCTGGTCGGCGCCGGATTCGTTTACTCGTGCACCAGCGAAGCGGCCTTCGCCACGCTGGGCGACCGGCTCTTCTTCGCGATCTTCCATTCGGTCTCGGCCTTCAACAACGCCGGCTTCTCCACGCTGAGCGAGGGCCTGCACGACCCCGCTTTCCGGTTCAACTACGGCCTCATGTGGGTGATCGCCCTGCTCTTCACCTTCGGCGGGCTCGGCTTCGGCATCATCTTCAACTTCAGCCGGTACGTGCGCTCATGGGTCTATGAGCGCGCGCGCCGCATCCTCTTCGGGACGCCCTGCCGCCGTTACCCGCGCGTGGTGAACCTGAGCACGCGCCTGGTGCTGCTCACCTCGGCCTTCCTCATCGTGGCCGGCACGCTTGCCATCCTCATCTTCGAATGGAACAAGGGCCTGGCCGAGCACGGCAGCTGGTGGGGCCGCCTGAGCGCCGCCTTCTTCACCGGCACCACGCCGCGCACGGCGGGCTTCAATGTGCTCGACACCGGGGCGCTCACCGTGCCCTCGCTCATGGTGGTGCTCCTGCTCATGTACATCGGCGGCTCGCCGGGATCCACCGCCGGGGGCATCAAGACCACCACCTTCGGCGTGGCCACCCTGAACATCTTCGCCACGGCGCGAGGCCGCCGCCGCATCGAGTTCATCGGCCGCGAGATCAGCAACCTCAGCACGCGCCGCGCTTTCGCCGCCATCGTGCTCTCCCTGGTCTTCCTGGGCCTCTCGGTGAGCGTGGTGGCTTCGCTCGAAGGAGGGCTGGGCCTGCTCCCCGTGGCCTTCGAGTGCTTCAGCGCCTTCGGCACCGTGGGCATGAGCATGGGCATTACCGCCGAATTGGGCGATGCCGCGCGCCTGGCCCTGGCCGTGGTGATGTTCGTGGGCCGCGTGAGCGCCTTGACCCTGCTCATCGGGTTGCTGCGCCAGGTGCAGGTGAGCAAGTACCGTTATCCCAAGGAGGACATCCTCATCAACTGAACCAACAGCGCCTTCGCCTTTCCTTCGCAGGGCGGCGGCGAGCAAAACACGCTACGGCGCACAACGCATGAAGATCGCAGTGTTCGGCCTCGGCAACTTCGGCAAGCACCTCGCCATCAAGCTCACCGGCATGGGCCATGAAGTGATCGCCATCGATCACGACATGGACAAGGTGGAGGCCATCAAGGCCGAGGTGAGCTACGCCGTATGCCTGGAGAGCAACGACCCGCAGGCCATGAGCACCCTGCCGCTCACCGACACCGATGCCGCCGTGGTGGCCATCGGCGAGAACGAGGGCGCCAACATCATGACCACCGCGCTGCTGGTTAACCTGAAGCTGAAGCGCGTGATCAGCCGCGCGATCAATCCGCTGCATGAGATGGTGCTCAATTCGATGGGGGTCACTGATATCGTCCACCCGGAGGATGTGGTGCGGTTCACCGGTGAGAACGATTGACGTGACCGCCCGGCGCGATATCACCGACGCCGAGGATGTGCGCGGGTTGGTGGCCTCCTTCTACGAGCGCATCACGATTGACCCGCTCATCGGCCACTTCTTCACGCATCTTGATCTCGCGAGCCATCTGCCAAGGGTCGAGGCGTTCTGGCGCATGGTCCTCTTCGGTGATCGCAGCCACCAGGGTGATCCCATGACCGCGCACATCCGGCTGGATGCGCGGCACCGCATGGAGCAGGTCCACTTCGATCGTTGGCTGCGCGAGTGGGAGGCCAGCGTGGATGCCCTGTTCAGCGGCCCTCTGGCCGGGATGGCGAAGGAGCGCGCGCGCACCATCGCGCCCGTGATGCTGCACAAGGTGATGCAGGCCCGGAGCCGTTAGCGGCGCGGCTTGCGCAGGGCGATGCGCTGGCCCGCGCTCAGCTTCGCATCCATCGCCAGACCGTTGTGCTTCGCCAAGCGATCCAGCTTCACGCCGTACTGCTGGCTCACGCTCCAGAGGCTCTCCCCTTCGCGCGCCACGTGCGTCCCGGCATCCTTCGCCTTGCTGCGCTTGGGCTGTATGAAGATGATCTGTCCATCGCTCAGCGCCGCGTCCTTGTCCATGTCGTTCCAGCGCGCCAGCATGCCGTGCGTCATCTCCAGCTCGTCGGCCAGGGTGCGGAAGGTGTCGCCTTGCTTGGCGCGCACGAATTTGATGCGGCCCTCGAAGCGCTCCACGGCGCGGCCCTGCGTGATGGTGATGGTCTCACCGCTCGTCGATGGCCTGCGACCCCTGCGCTCGCGCGCTGGCTGCGGCTCTTCCTTGCCCCCGGGCCTGTACGCCACGTCAACGCCCTGATCGAAGAGATGCAATTGGTAGCGCTCGATGAGCTCGATGAGCTTGCGCGGGTAGTGCGGATCGGTGGCATAGCCCGCCTTCTTCAGGCCGTGCGCCCAGCCTTTGTAGTCGGTGGGCTTCAGCGTGAAGAGGTCGGCGTAGCGCGATCGCTTCAGGAACCTGCTGTGGTCCTCGAAACTATCGGCCGCGTCGGGGTACTTGCGGAAGCAGTCGTTCTTCCGATCGTCGTCGTGGTAGCTCTTGCCGCCGGTCCAGTCGGGGGTGCACTTGATCCCGAAGTGGTTGTTCGCCTCGCGCGCCAGCTCGCTGTTGCCATTGCCGCTCTCCAGCAGGCCCTGCGCCAGGGTGATGCTGGCCGGGATGCCGTGCTGCTTCAAATTGCTCACGGCCACCGCCTTCCACTGCGCGATGTACTCCTCGGCCGTGAAGCGGTGCATGGGGGGCTGGGCCTGGGCCGAAGCGCCCGGAAGGCCCAGCAGCCCGATCAGCAGGCAGCGGGTTACGAACAATTGAACAGGGTGCGGCACGGTGCGGGGCGGTTCTCCGGAAGCAGCGAAACTATTGGGGGTCCAGAGGCTTTTCCACGATCCATCCACCGGTGATCCCACGGCTCGGTGTGGAAAGAACGTGCCGGGAGCGCTGCTCCGTCTGATTGCCCGCAGAACTTCACCGATCGTGCGAACCAAGCGCCTCGACGTGTGTTAACGCAGCATCAATGGACCGCGACGCCAGTTCCCCGAAGCCCGAGGATGACCGCATGAGCCGACTGGGCTTGGAGCAGGGCGATTACTACTTCTCGCCCGAGGGCTTCTTGGTGTTCACGGAGCAGTACCACCGCAAGCGCGGCTATTGCTGCGGCAACCGCTGCAGACATTGTCCTTACGGGCATGAGGCGGTGAGGAAGGCGAGGGGATAGGCAGCGTTCCGCAGGGTCCGCCTATCTTCACTTCGTCATGCGCGGAGCATCGATCACGATAGGCGTGTTGGCGAGCTGCTCGCTGGTTGCACAAGACTGGGCCTTGCTCAACCCCGCCTACCGATACAATTACTCGCTGGGCGGCACGGACACCATCACCAATCAGGTCTTCGTGGAGCGCTTGGATACCCTCGGCCCGGACAGCGTCGTGTACCACTTGAATGGCGTGGTGAGCCCTGCCCCGACTAGCGTGCAATGCGGCTGGGGGCAGCAGGTGTACCGGCTTCATGCGCCGCAGTTCATCGGCAGCCATGCCATGCGAAGCGGTGCCGATTGGTTCTTGATCGGCGAAGACAACTTGCTCATTCGCACCGCTGCCCTTCCTGGACAGATTTGGACCTCGCCCGGCGGCATCCAAGGCGGCTTGCAGTTCGCGGTGCAGAGCAGCGTGCTCGGCGCGCCCGACAGTCTGAAGTGGTTCGCTTACGACAACGGCGTGACCATGATCCTGAGCAAGGCGCACGGCCTGCGCTGGATCGCGCGAAGCGGTACCGAGCACCACTTGGTGGGCGTGCAGGGCGCGATGGAACTCGGCCTACGCTACCCCACGCAGCGCGATTTCTTCGACTACCAGCCCGGCGATGCGCTGGAGTACCGAGGCACCACCTCTTGGACGGACGGCCTTTGCTGGAACACCTCGAACCACAAGGTCAGGTACGACATCCTGCAACGCACCGATGGGCCGACCAGCACCAGCTACCAGGTGCAGCGGATCACCAACTCGCAATGGAGCAGCACACCTGTTAATTGGTCAGGAGGTCTCTGCACTTCGGGTCAGTGGGTGCACACCTCGGTCATCCTGGTGATTGTGGAGCAGGATTCATGGACTGCTGACAACCCTTTCGGCAATGCTGCGCTCAATCGGCTTTGGCCAGGCGCATTCGCTTCGCCAGATCCGAATAACTGGCCCTTCGAATCCCACATGGATTTCCATAGCGGGTTGTGCTGGCGTTCGCGGTTGCTGAGCGATGGCCGTTACGTTCTGGACACCGAGCCGTTCGGGATGCAGAGCACTATTTATGAGCCGGGGCCGGGCATGGGGACATGCGTCGATGACAGCTTGGGGTTGATCTACGATATGCAAACCGTGCGTTTCGTCCAAGGCATCGGTCGTACGATGATGAGATATTTCACCTTCGAGCACGATGGCAACGATTCGCACTACGCCTAAGACATCGGCGGCGACCAGGTGGGCACCTTCACGCCGCTGGATGTGATCATGCGTGTGGCCGGCGCCGAGCAAACGCCGGTCACGATCGCTCCGAATCCGTCAAATGATCAGTGCATGGTGAGCCATGCGCGACTTGGGAGCCGTCTATCGCTGAGCGATGCTGCGGGCCGTGTAGTGTTGATGCAGAGGTTGGCATCGGCGAACGAGACCATCGACGTGCAGCACCTCGCGCCGGGCATCTACTTGCTCTCGGTGGATGGCATGGCGCCTCAACGCTTGGTGATCGCCCGCTAGCCCGATCTTCGCGGCCATGCCCACCGCGACCCTCACCGAACTCCAGGCCTTCCAGCAATCCATCCGCGAAGGCATCCCGGATGTACTGCCTACCGCGCGCGCACTCGACCCCGGCGTGAGCCACGCGCCCAAGCGCAAGGACATCCTCACGCCCGAGGAGAAGAAGCTCGCGCTGAAGAACGCGCTGCGCTACTTCCACCCGAAGCACCACGCAACGCTGGCGCCCGAGTTCGGGCAGGAGTTGAAGGAGCATGGCCGCATCTACATGTACCGTTTGCGGCCGGAACATGCGATGCACGCGCGACCGATCGATCACTATCCCGCGAAGTGCGAGCAGGCGGCGGCCATCATGCTCATGATCCAGAACAACCTGGATCCCGCCGTGGCGCAGCACCCGCACGAGATGATCACCTATGGAGGCAACGGCGCGGTGTTCCAGAACTGGGCGCAGTACCGCCTGGTGATGCAGTACCTGAGCGAGATGACCGAAGCGCAGACGCTGGTGATGTACAGCGGGCATCCCCTCGGCCTCTTCCCCAGCCACGCCGATGCCCCGCGCGTGGTGGTGACCAACGGCATGGTGATCCCCAACTACAGCCAGCCGGATGATTGGGAGCGCATGAACGCGCTCGGCGTTTCGCAATACGGCCAGATGACCGCGGGCAGCTACATGTACATCGGTCCGCAGGGCATCGTGCATGGCACCACGATCACGGTGCTGAATGCCTGTCGCATGGTGAGCGCCCGCAAGGGCATTTCTCCCCTCTCCTTCGGAGAGGGGCAGGGGGTGAGGGGCATTCCTCTCTTCGTCACCTCCGGGCTTGGCGGCATGAGCGGCGCGCAGCCGAAAGCGGGCAACATCGCAGGTGTGGTGACCATCTGCGCCGAAGTGAACAGCATCGCCGCGCACAAGCGCCATTCGCAAGGCTGGGTGGATGAGGTGATCAGTGATGTGGACGCGTGCATCGATGCCGCTCTGCAATGGCAGGTGAAAGGAGAAGCTCACAGCATTGCCTACCTCGGTAATATCGTGGACCTGTGGGAGCGCATGGCCGCACGCAACGTGAAGGTGGACCTCGGCAGCGACCAGACCAGCTTGCACAATCCGTGGGCGGGCGGTTACTACCCCGTTGGACTCAGCTACGCGGAGAGCAACGCGCTCATGGTGGGGGATCCCGCCGCCTTCAAGCAGCGCGTGCAAGAAACGCTTCGTCGCCATGTGAATGCCGTGAATACGCTTGCGGAGAACGGCATGTACTTCTTCGACTATGGCAATGCCTTCCTGCTGGAGAGCAAGCGCGCGGGCGCCGAGATCGGTGGGCTGACTGGCGAAGAGTTCAGGTATCCGAGCTACGTGGAGGACATCATGGGTCCGATGTGCTTCGACCATGGCTTCGGTCCGTTCCGTTGGGTGTGCACCAGCGGCGATCCCAAGGACCTGGCCACCAGCGACCGCATCGCCGGTGATGTGCTCGAAGCGATGCATAAGGAAGCACCGACCGAGATCGCGCAGCAGATCGCTGACAACCTGCACTGGATCCGCAACGCGCAAGAGAACAAGCTCGTGGTAGGCAGCCAGGCGCGCATCCTCTACGCCGATAGCGAAGGCCGGATCCGCATCGCGCAAGCTTTCAATGAGGCGATCAAGAAGGGCGAGATCAGCGCGCCCATCGTATTGGGTCGCGACCACCACGACGTGAGCGGCACCGACAGCCCCTACCGCGAGACCAGCAACATCC
>CAZFBP010000073.1:0-11811 GCA_964517255.1 uncultured Chryseobacterium sp. | reverse complement strand
AGACCCTCACGCCGGCCGATGAGGCCTCGTGGGAGCTGCTCGCCCTCACGAGCGGCAGCCGCTGCACCGCCACCGACCTGCAGGCCTTCACCTATTACTACTTCCGCGTGGAAGCCATCGGCGCGCATGCCACCAGCCCCATGAGCGACCATGCGACCGGGCTCTCCATCGGCCTCGCGGCCGCCTGAACGATCAGCTGACCTGCTGCTTCACGGACCTTGGCCCATGGCTGGGGTTCCGTGCGTTCATAGGGTTGGTCACCTGGTGAGCAACCGATCAAGTGCACCCGATTGAGACGGCGGGTCAATGGTTCCACGCACTCCCATGGTGTCCGGTTGCACACAGAGCCATGGAGGCACTGATCGCGCCAGCTACGCTGGCTGTCGCGTATTTCTCCGTGCCTCTGTGTCTCCGTGTGACCCTCCGAGCGATCCAGCCATTGGGCCGCCTTATCTATACGAGTTGGAAGACAAGGTGCAGCCGCCCCCACCTTCGCCCCATGCCCGCACCCGACTTCTCCCCCACGCCTGCCAGCATCCTCACCATCCGCTTCCAGGACTGCGACCCGTTCAACCACCTGAACAACGGCCGCTACACGGACTACTTCCTGAATGCCCGCGAGGACCAGTTGCTGGAGCACTACGGCCTGGACATCTACAAGATCGCGCGAGAGACCGGCGCCTGCTGGGTGGTGAGCACCAGCCAGATCGCCTATTTGCGCCCGGCCATCACCATGGAGAAGGTGCTCATCGAGACCATGCTGATGAGCTACGCGCCCAAGCACGTGGCCGTGGAGATGCGCATGTGGGACGCGGGCCATCGCGCGCTGAAGGCCTTCTGCTGGATGGGCTTTGTGCACTTCGATCTGCGCACCAACACCGTGAAGGAGCACAGCGCGGAGTACATGGAGCTCTTCGCGCGCATTCACCAGCCAGTGGCCGAGAAGAGCTTCGAGGAGAGGCTCGCCGCGCTGAAGCGAGGCGCTTGATGCCTTACTCGAAGGTGAAGAAGAAGTAGCGCACGGCGGCCCATTCTCTCGGGATGCCGGTGGCGTAGCCGATGGTGCTGCGCGAGGCGTTCTCAACGCGTCCATCCTCGTTCACGTACCCGATGGTGCTGCGACTGCTGTTCTCCACCCGGCCATCGGTGTTCACATAGCCCACGGTGCTGCGGCTGCTGTTCTCGATGCGGCCATCGGTGTTGATATAGCCGATCGTGCTGCGCGAGGCATTCTCGATGCGCCCATCGGTGTTGATGTAGCCAACAATACTTCGCGACGCGTTCTCGATCCGCCCATCGGCGTTGATGTAACCGGTGGTGCTGCGCGAGACGTTCTCGATGCGCTGGGCATGTCCGACGACGATGATCAAGCTGAAGAGGGCCGTGAGGAGATGACGCACGCAATGGTGGTTGAGCGACAAAGATCGATCACGAGCGGCGTGAATCACCGCGCTTGCTCAACACGCTTGACTCACTCCTTCACGAAACGCACAGGCTTCAGCCCCTTCACGCCCACCGGCACAGCGGTGTAAACGCCCTTGGCCAATGCTTGCGTTCCGAAGAAGCTGCGTTCGCCGGTGATGCGCTCGCGCATGGCGATGCGGCCGCTGGCATCGAGCACGCGCAGCTCCGCGCCCAGCGCATCGGAAGGCGCCAGCACGGTGATGCCATCGGCACCGGTGATCACGCGCATCGGAGAAGCGTTCTCTTGTGGAACGCGCGTGCTGATGTCGTTGCTTCGGAAGCTGAAGGCCTCGAGGAAGACGCCGCTGTCGAAGGCCATGTCGCTCACATCGGCGATGGCCACTTTGAAGTGATAGACGTCATCGGGCGAGACCTCGGCGAAGACCGCGAGATTGGTGGTGAAGCCATCGTAGGTCACGAATTGACCAGCGCCGGTCTCATTGTCCACGAAGTAAGCACTGTTCAAACCGGCGTTCACGTTATTGATCGCCACCGGGGTGCCGTCGGGGAGGGCGGCCACGTTGGTCGCCGTTGGGAAGCCCGGACCGGTGAGCCAGATGGCGAAGACATCGTTGAAAGCGCTGCCCACGAACTCGGAGTACTCCTCGCTGCCGAAGCTGAAGTTGAAGAGCAGGGTATCGCCCGTCGGGATGCAATCGAATTCGAGCACGCACGCATCGTAGGTGGGCATGCCGCCCACCGCTGCGGTCAAGTCGGCATCGCCCGGGGTGTTCGGGTAATCGGAAGCGAAGTTGCCCACCGGCCCAGCCACCAAGGATGCGGAACCCGTGGTGAGCACAAGGCCTTCTTCGATCTGCATCTCCGACGGCCCGCTGAACTGTCCCATGGCGCTGCCCGCGCAGTTCACGGTCACGTTCTGGATGGACACATTCAGTCCTTCGAGCAGCTGTGCCACATCGGGCAGGCTCAGGCTATCGGTGATGGTGATCTGGGCGTTGGCCGATCCTGCGAGCGTTGCGAAGGCGAGCGCGTAGAGCTTCTTCATGGTGCGTGGTTTGGCGTGGTGAAGCTAACTGAATGGCGGATCATGGTTCCGGCTTCTTGGTGAGTCGCTGGAACAGTCGCATGAACGACGCTCATCGCACCGCTCACGAATCTGTTCCAGACCGCTACCTCTTCCCTTGGCCCAATTCGCAGAACACACTCACCTCCGCCGCGCCATTGCCCAGCGCATTTCGCCGTGCCGCGCTCAGCGCCAGCTCGTAAGACGCCACTGCCCCGAACTCGCCCCAGCGCGCATGCAGCGAGGCGATGGCCGACCCATCGCTTCGGGCGTAGGCGCCGAGCCCCGCGCTCAGCACGCGATCCGGTCCGGTGAAGCTGTTCTGCTCAACCAGCGCCAAGGCGAACACGGTTCCACCCTGCGCCATGAACTCGCGGCCCTGGAGGCTCACGAGCACCAGCGGCTCCAAGCGTCGTTTGCCGCGCGCATCGGCGAAGCTGCCCGTGGCATAAGCCGACCAACGCCGTGCGAGCCGATGGCCGTTTTCGCGGTCGAGCGAGAGGCGCGGCTTGTTGAGGTGATGGCCCGCGATGCCAGCGCGAAGATCGATGCCCGATCGGCCTTCGCGGCCGTTGCCCTTCTGGCTGTACCGGTAGCAAAGGCCCAAAGCCGCATCGCCCGCGGTGATGGGCCGCTCCGCGAAGCGCTCGCCGCTGGGCCGCGAAGGATCGTACGACAAACCATCGTACTGGCTGGCCCATTGGCCATCGATCAAGTCACTCCAGAATTGCTTCAACCCGAGCTGCACGCCACCGCCCAGCTGGCTGCACGCGCCGAAGCGAACATGGTAGCCGAGCACGACGGCCACATCGGTGCTGCGCATGCGCGGCGATCCGGCGCGATCATCGAACACCACGCCCCCCCAACCGAAGCCCTGGTGGCCCATATCGCTGCGACTACCCTTCTTCACGATCGCGCCATCGGCCACCAGCGCCGATGTGCTGAAAGGCACGTTGCCTTCCGCGCGCCGTGCGCGATGCAGCGCGCTGGCACGAAAGCCATCGCCCATGCCCGCAGCACCGGGCGAGAGCAGCGGCTCCATGCGCTGCGGCTGCGCCAAGGGCGCGTCCTGCCCATGCGCTGCGCAAGCCAACAGCAGGAGCCCATTGAATGTGATGAGCGCTTTCATCGCACCAGATGGAGTTGCGCACGGTGGGTATCGATGCTGCCATTGCGCCGCTCGCATTCGAGCAGGATGGTGTAAACGCCCTGCCGCGCAGGTGCTCCGCGCAGGCTGCCGTCCCAAGCGGGACGCTCGCCATCGCCCGCGAAGACCTCGTGGCCCTCGCGATCGGTGATCACCAGGCGCATCCGCACATAAAGGCCACCGAGCGGCTCGTATCGATCGTTGAGGCCATCGGCGTTGGGCGAGAAATGCGTGGGCAGGTAGAAGGCGGGCTCTGGCGGAAGTTCCACCATCACGTGAACGCTGTCGGTGGAGGTGCAGCCCAATGAGTTGGTCACGGTCACGGCATAGGTCTGTTCTGCTTGCGGCGCCGCCATGGTGCTGGGGCATGCGCTGCACGCCAGTCCATCGGCCGGCGACCATGCGATAGAGGCCTGCGCTTCGAAAGGCGAGAAGGAAGCGCCGATCTCGGTGGAATCACCGAGGTAGATGGATACTGCGGTCGGGTCCGCGATCAGAACGATGCTGCCTGTGTCTCCGACGGTCGCATTGAGGAAATAGACGCAGTCGAGCTCGTTGCTGTACTGCGCGGAGTAGTCGCCCGCGCCGAGTCCACTGATGGAGGGGCCGTTGCCCGCCTCGGGGTACCAGATGAAGATGTATGGTCCTGCCGTAGCGATCAGCTGCGCATCGATCGCGCCGTTCGGAAGCCCACAGGTCGCAGTGGTCACGATCACCGTATCCAGCGGATGAGGCGGCTCCGCCACCACGAGCGTATCGCTTCGGCTGCAGCCTAGCGTATCGGTGATCGTGGCTACGTAAGCACCGGCCATCAATCCATCGATCAATGGGCCATTGCCCGCCGCATTCGCCCAGGAGATGGCGAAGGGCGCCGCAGCGAGGCTGTCGAACTCAAGGGCGCCATCCGAGCCGCCGTGACAGGAGACATCGGAAGCGGTGTGCGGGAGGGCAGGCAAAGCCACAATCTGCACCTCGGCCGTGTCCTGACTGGTGCAGCCGTGCTCGCTAAATGCCGTGATGATGAAATGAGCCACGCCGCTGAGCCCGTGCGTGGGCGCTGTGGTGCTGGCCTCAGTGGCGGCGAAGCCGTTGGGGCCGCTCCACGCGTGCGAAAGGCCGCCGCCTCCGTTCAGTTGGATGCTCTCGCCGGCGCAGGCATGTGAAGGCGCGTTGGCGAAGACCGCCGGGCGAGGCTCCACGAGCACGTCGAGCCCCGTGCAGTGGCCCGTCTCCAAGGGGCCCTCGTCACGCACCCATAGCGTGAAGCTCTCCTCTGCGATGATCGTGACGCACTCGCCCATCTGCAGGAAATTCTGAGGATTGCCGCAATCATCGGCGTACCAGAACCAGTAATAGCCCAATGGCAGATAGCCGCCGCTGGCACAGAACGTGAGCGTATCGCCCTGGCAGTAATAGGTCTGCGGGAACGGTGGCGATGTGCCGCCGCACCAGTTGCCCGACCATGCGCTGCAGCCGCCAGGCTGGCAGGGGCCATCGGGACCACCATTGCTGATGCCCGTGCATGGCGTGCTGAAATTCGTATTGAAGCGCGCCACGAAGCCGTCCTCCTCGCCCAGCGCCGACATCTGGAATCCGGCGCTGCCGATGCCCGTGATGGAGCGGGTGCTGCCCCCGAGCATGGCGTAGGATGAGGCGTACGCTCCAACGCCATTGGCGACTTCCTCCGCCTCGCCGCCATGGCTTCGATCGAATGCGACCGCGTGCGCGTGTGAGAACCCCAGTAGGAAGGCCTGCTCTCCAAGGCTTATCGTATCCACGACAACCGTGTCGATCTGCACGAACTCAAAATCCTCCCGGACCCCGGAAACGAAATAGCTCCCGAACGTGCTGGAGCTGATGCCGGTGGCCCGGTCCATGCCCATTCCGCCGTGATGGGAGATCGAGTCGATGTGGCCCTCGGGCTGCAAGCGCAGGATCAGCGCGTCCATGGTGCCATTGATCGGCGATGGAACCGTGTCAGGCGGTTCGGGCGGCGATGCGTATCCGCAGGCCACCAAATCCACCGAGCGTCGCGTTATGCCTGTGAGCGCATCATCTCCTGCGCCTCCCACATACTTCGACCAGAGCACGTTGAGCGCCGTATCCACGGCACAGATCCAGCCATCTCGCGGACCGCTCAGCGAGGTGCTATCGCTGATGCCAGTCGCGCTTCGCGTGTAACCCACCAGATAGGCCTTGCTGTTGGGGAAGAGCGCCACGGCCACAAGGGCGTCACCGGCCTCGCCGCCGAGAAAGGTGGCCTTGATCACCTGGCCGCCATCATCGATCCATAAGGCGAATGCGTCGGCGCTGTCGGCATGGGCCTGCACGGGCGTAATGCCCAACGTGTCAAGAAGGTCCGAGGAAAGGGTGGTGCCGCACACGATGGCATGACCTTCAGCCATGGCGCGAACAGCCAGTGCGCGATCATCGAGGCCACCGCCAATGCAGGTGCTCCAGATGAGGTTGCCGGTGCTGTCGAAACGCGCGATGAACGCATCGTCGCCGCCAGCGTTGCCGGATTGCGCCGCGCTGTCGGAAGCAATGCCCGCGACCGATGTGGTGCGCCCGACCACGCGCACGCGGTAGTAATTGTCCACATCGATGCCCAGGCCTTCGTCGTCGCCTTCTCCGCCGAAATAGGTGGCGAAGAGCCGCGAGCCGTGCGGGGCGATCTTGATCAGGAAGGCATCGGCATCGCCACCGGCGAAGTCGTTCTGGTGCGGCCCTGAGGTAACGGTGCTGATGAAGCCAGCCGTGCGGCCAGTGGAATATGACATGCCGACGTCGTCCACGTCAACGGCGTTCACCGAATCATCGCCCTCACCACCGAACCAGGTGCCCCATGCGAAGTGGACGGCTGGATCAACCGTCAGGCTCACCATCCGCGGCGATTCGATCGGGTCGAGCCGCTTCAAGCCCAGCACCGCGTGATCGGCATGCTGCTCAAGCACGGTGTAGGCCACGCGAACCGGCATACGGTCAGCACCGGTCCAACTGGCGGGAATGGTCTCGGTCAACTCACGGTCGCCGATGGCGAGTGCGAGGCCTCCATCGCGCAGGGCGAGCGCATCGTGACCGTCATAACGCATGCGGACCTTGCCCAAGTCGGCGCCGTTGCTCAGCACGATATCGTACTTCAATGCGCCATCGCCGGCTATGCGCAGATCGAGATCAACGCCGGGATACAGTCCGCTGATCCGCAGCTCATCGTAGTGGCGCACATCGCGAACCCGCCCGCCGTCGCGGCCGATGAAGTGCATGCGGTCGCTACGTGGCGCAGCGGCGACCACTTCCGCTGCCGGCGATGCGCCGATGAAGCGCAAGTCGATGCGCTGGAAGCGGCCACGTCCCTCGGACTTCGTGTACGTGTCGTAGCTCAGGCCATTGGCAAGCACTTGCACATTCATGCCCTGGCCGGTGGGCCACACGTAGCGCACCTGCGGCGCGGGCCTTCCATGCTGATCGCGCAGCTGGCCCTTGTTCTCGATGAAGCCATGCCGGCCGCTATGCGCATGCGCTTGAAGAATGAGAGAGATTCCGGTGATGAGTGCGTGGAAGCGTGCTGTCATGTCCGTATGCATTGCTCGTGCATCACAATTCTACCAGCACGCCGCGCTGCGGCAATGGAATGGCGCGGCCATCCGAACAGCATTGTTTACAAGGGCAGCGGTCTTTGGCGCACGTGAGTCGGCTGGCACCGGGGCAAGCTCGAATCCAGAATATCATGGCGGTGGAGGTTGGCTTGAAGTGAAGCAGAGCGCGACATACCATGCTCCCTTCACATCCTATGCTCCTCCCATCCGGCCTCGGGATATTCCGCCGGGCCAGCAATCATGGCAGCGCCCGGAAACAGCGGAGCCGCCCGCTCTTGGAGTGGACGGCCCGCCGACCAGAACTGAATCCGCCGTGCGGCGGACCTTCGCTCGGCACAAGGGTAAAGCGCTCAGCGGCGGATCGAATGGAATGCTCGCGCAAGAATCGCTCAACGATATACATGGCCGAACCGGCAGGCCCGCGCTTGTCCCGATCAACACCTCTTAACGCGACAGCGCGTCACCTGCGGACTGTCAAAGCGTTGTTTCGTGGTGGCAGGCACAGGCTTTGATCGCCACGCCCTAATCCGAAACAACCATGAAACGCGTCTTCCTTCCCTTCCTGCTCGGCATCGCCGGCGGGTTCATCGCACAATCCATTCATGAGCGCTTCTTCTCATCAGCGGACACCGCCTTTTCCAGCGCTCCACAGCCCCCAACGCCGGTGGCGCCGGTCTCTTACGTGCGCCTGCCAGCCGTAGGCGGCAGCGCGGCGGTAGCCGTTGATTTCACCGAGGCCGCCGAGCGAAGCGTGAACGCCGTGGTGCACGTGACCACCGAGACCACCATCAATGTGCGCGACCCCTTCGCCGATTTCTTCTGGGGCTACCGCGCACCCAGTCAGCAGCGGCAGCAGCAAGGCGCGGGCTCCGGCGTGATCATCAGCGCCGACGGCTACATCGTGACCAACAACCACGTGGTGGATGGCGCCGACAAGATCATGGTTCACATGAACGACCGCCGCAACTTCGAGGCCCGCGTGGTGGGGCGCGACCCCAGCACCGATATCGCTGTCCTCAAAGTGGAAGGCGAAGGGCTCGCCACGCTCGGCTATGGCAACAGCGACGATGTGCGCGTGGGTGAATGGGTGCTGGCCGTGGGCAACCCGATGAACCTCACCAGCACCGTCACCGCCGGCATCGTGAGCGCCAAGGCGCGCAACATCAACCTGCTGCAGTACGATCCCGGCCGCGACGTTTTCCCGATCGAGAGCTTCATCCAGACCGATGCGGCCGTGAACCCCGGCAACAGCGGTGGCGCCTTGGTGAATGCCAGCGGCGAGCTGGTGGGCATCAACACGGCCATTGCCAGCAATACGGGCCAGTACACCGGTTACTCCTTCGCGGTGCCTGTGAACATCGTGAAGAAAGTAGCGGGCGACATCGTGGAGTACGGCAGCGTGCAGCGCGCCTACCTCGGCGTGAGCATCCGCGACATGGACCAGCAACTGGCGCAGGAACTGCGCATGGACAAGCCCCGGGGCGTGTACGTGAACGGCCTCACCGATGGGGGCGCGGCAGCGAATGCGGGCCTGGAGAAAGGCGACGTGATCATGCGCGTGGGCAGCATCGACGTGAACAACGTGCCGCAACTGCAGGAGCAGGTGGGCAAGTTCAAGCCGGGCGACCGCGTGCCCGTGACCGTGGTGCGCGACGGGGATGAGCGCGTCATGGAACTCACCCTGCGCGGCCGCGAAGGCAACGTGGTGGCCACCAAGGCGCGCAACGACCGCATGGAGAGCATGGGCGCCGAGCTCCGGTCGGCGAGCAGCGAGGAGCTGAGCGCGCTGCGCTTGAAGAGCGGCGTGAAGGTGGCCGCCGTGAACGGCGGGAAGTTCCGCGCGAGCGGCATCCGCGAAGGCTTCATCATCACCAAGATCGATCAGCAAGTGGTCTCCACCCCGGCCGAAGTGGAGAAAGCGATCGCGGGTAAACGCGGCGGCGTGCTGGTGGAAGGCGTGTACCCGAACGGCACGAAAGCCTACTATGGACTGGGGCTTTGAGCAACACATGGACGCTAGCGAGAACGAAGCTTGAAAAGAGGCTTGTCCCATCTTGGGGCAGGCCCCTACCTTCGCCGCCCGTCCTCACCGGAACTCTACGCTGCTGACGGCCGCCCCTTCTACCTTCTAACCACCTAATACCCAGACTACCGTGGCATCAAGGATGCGTCAGCTCAAGATCACCAAGTCGATCACCAATCGGGAAAGCCAGTCGCTGGACAAGTACCTGCAGGAGATTGGCAAGGAAGGCCTGATCACCGCCGACATGGAGGTGGAACTGGCCCGGCGCATCAAGGAAGGCGATGGTCGCGCATTGGAGAAACTGGTGAAGGCCAACCTGCGCTTCGTGGTGAGCGTGGCCAAGCAGTACCAGAACCAGGGCCTCAGCCTTCCGGACCTGATCAACGAGGGCAACCTCGGCCTGATCAAGGCGGCGCAGCGCTTCGATGAGACGCGCGGCTTCAAGTTCATCAGCTACGCCGTGTGGTGGATCCGCCAGAGCATCCTGCAGGCACTGGCCGAACAGAGCCGCATCGTGCGACTGCCGCTGAACCAGGTCGGCTCGCTCAACAAGATCAACAAGGCCTTCGCGAAGCTCGAGCAGGAATTCGAGCGCCCGCCCAGCGCCGATGAGCTCGCCGCCAGCCTGGACCTGCCGCCCGAGAAGGTGGCTGATACCATGAAAGTGAGCGGCCGCCACATCAGCATGGATGCCCCCTTCGTGGAAGGCGAGAGCAACAGCCTGCTGGATGTGCTGCCCAACAACGACAGCACCCCGGCCGACCGCCTGCTGCTGAACGAATCACTGAGCAAGGAGATCGAACGCGCGCTGAGCACCCTCACCGAGCGCGAGCGCGACGTGGTGAAGCTCTTCTTCGGCATCGGCATCAATCACGGCCTCACCCTCGAGGAGATCGGCGCCAAGTTCGACCTGACGCGTGAGCGCGTGCGCCAGATCAAGGAGAAGGCGATCCGGCGATTGCGCCACACCAGCCGCAGCAAATTGCTGAAGGCCTACCTCGGATAAGCATCGCGCCCCGCCCACCAGCGGGGCGCGCTCTTTCGTCACCGTTCCAACATCACCAACCAACCGAATGGAAACCCTCGAAGCAAAAGCCGGTTACGAGGCCGGCCTGAAGGAATTCGTGGCCCGCGAGCGAGCGGCCGTTGAACTGCTGAGCGCCGCCGGCCAGCTCATGTACGGCAAAGGCGTGGAGCTGGTCTTCTTCCGCGACCAGCTGCTCGACATCAGCACCAGCGAAGCGATGAAGCGCTTCCACTATGCCAACGACGTGGTGAAGAAGCCCATCGACGTGTTCACCTGCACGCAAGTGGCCAAGGCCCTGCTCGAGATGGACCTGGCCCCCAGCAAGATCGACATCGCCAAGCTCACCTGGGAGTTCACCCAGGCCGGCAAGCGCGACCTGGACAAATTCCTCAACAACGCGCTCGGCGGCTTCATCGGCGCCGACAAGCACAAGTTCGAGCCGCGCGACGTGGTGCTCTACGGCTTCGGCCGCATCGGCCGCATCGCCGCACGCGAACTGGTGAAGCAGGCCGGCAAAGGCCAGCAGCTCCGCCTACGCGCCATCGTGACCCGCACCCTCACCGACGAGGAGATCGTGAAGCGCGCCGCATTGCTGCGCAACGACAGCGTGCACGGCGCCTTCAAGGGCAGCGTGGTAGAGGACGTGACCGGCAAGGCGCTCATCATCAACGGGCAGCGCGTGCAGCTGATCGCGGCCAACAATCCGGAGGAGATCGACTACACGGCTTTCGGCATCAACAACGCGCTCATCATCGACAACACCGGCGCCTTCACCAAGCGCGAGGCGCTGGGCCGCCACCTCCAGGCCAATGGCGCCAACAAGGTGATCCTCACCGCCCCTGGCAAGGAGATGCCCAACATCGTGTACGGCATCAATCACCGTGAGCTCGACGTGGACAAAGAGAACCTGGTCAGCGCCGCCAGCTGCACCACCAACGCCATCTGCCCCGTCCTCAAGGTGATGGAGGATCAGGTCGGCATCGAGAAGGGCCACATCGAAACGGTGCACGCCTACACCAACGACCAGAACCTGCTGGACAACTACCACAAGAAGCCGCGCCGGGGCCGCAGCGCCGCCATCAACATGGTGATTACCAGCACCGGTGCGGGCACTGCGGTCACCAAGGCCATCCCCAGCCTCAAGGACAAGCTCACGGCCAATGCCGTGCGCGTGCCCACCCCCAATGGCTCTCTGGCCATCATGAGCCTGAACCTGAAGCGCCAGGTGACGCGCGACGAGGTGAACGAGATGATCCGCCACGCGGCGCTCAATGGGGAATTGGTGAACCAGATCCACTACCAGATCGACCCCGAGCTGGTGAGCAGCGATATCATCGGCGACACCTGCTGCAGCGTCTTCGACAGCAATGCCACCATCGTGGGCCCGGACGGCAAGACCGCCGTGCTCTACGCCTGGTACGATAACGAGTTCGGCTACACCAAGCAGGTGATCCGGTTGGCGAAATACCTGGCCAAGGTGCGCCGCCTGAGCTACTACTGAGTCATACCCTATGCAGCGCGAGGCCCCGC
>CAZFBP010000072.1:0-11884 GCA_964517255.1 uncultured Chryseobacterium sp. | reverse complement strand
TTGATGAAGGAGGTGTCGGGGATGTGCGGCCCGCGGCACAGGTCGGTGAAGTTGCCCTGGGTGTAGAAGGTGATCTCGCCGTCGTTGAGGCCCTCGATCAGCTCCAGTTTGTACTCGTCGCCTTTCTCGGTGAAGTACGTGATCGCATCGGCCTTGCTCACCTCCTTGCGCTCGTAGGTGAGCTTCTTGGCGGCCAGTTCCTTCATCTTGGCCTCTATGGCCGCGAAGTCGCCGTCGCCGATGGTGCGGTCGCCCAGGTCGATGTCGTAGTAGAAGCCGTGCTCGATGGGCGGGCCGATGCCGAATTTGGTTCCGGGATAGAGCGCCTCGACCGCCTCAGCGAGCAGGTGCGCGCTGCTGTGCCATAGCGTGGACTTCCCCTCGGCGTCGTTCCAGGTCAGCAGCGCGAGCGTGCAATCGCCCGGCAAGGGCCGGTTCGCGTCGCGCACCTCGCCGTTCACTTTCGCGCTGAGCACGTTGCGGGCGAGGCCCTCGCTGATGCTCCTGGCCACGTCCATGGCCGTGGCGCCTTGCTCGTACTCCCGAACGCTGCCGTCCGGGAGGGTCACTTTGATCTTCATCCTGTATTCCCCCATCGCCCTACGAATGGCGCGAAGGGCCGCGAATGTAGCCGCTCACCGATGAACCTTTGCCCCATGCCGCGCCGCCTGC
Source organism: uncultured Chryseobacterium sp. (assembly GCA_964517255.1). GTDB lineage: Bacteria > Bacteroidota > Bacteroidia > Flavobacteriales_F > PHOS-HE28 > PHOS-HE28. Next base: position 11,212 of record CAZFBP010000072.1, on the reverse strand, counting down.
CCAAGCCCGCCAACGCGCAAGTGAGCGCCACCATGCGCCGCATCCGGGGCAAGGACACCAGGCCGGAGCTGATCGTGCGCGCCAACCTGCGCGCTGCCGGCATCACCGGGTACCGGCTGCATTACGCCAAGGCGCCCGGACGCCCCGACATCGCCTTCGTGAACCGCAAGCTCGCGGTGTTCGTGCACGGCTGCTTCTGGCACGGCTGCCCGTATTGCCAGCCGCGCAAGCCCAAGCGCAACACTTGGTACTGGCTGCCGAAGCTGGAGCGGAACAAGGAGCGCGATGGCGAGAAAGCCGTGGCGCTGCGGAAGGATGGTTGGCGCGTGCTCACGCTGTGGGAATGCAGGATCAAGCGCGATCCCGACGCGCAAGTGGCCCGCGTGCTCAGGGCCTACGACGCCCCAGGAGCCGCGCGAAGAAGCGCTTCTCGAAGGCCCAGAAGAAGCTGAACTGCCCGAAGAGGGCGCCATACACCAGCAGCAGCACGTTGTAGATCGGGAGGATGAGGATGTAGTAGATCACGCTGAAGAGCACGGGAGGATCCCCCGCATCGCCGCTGGCCCAAGCCACCACGGGCCTCTTCAGGAACATGACCGTGACGCCCGTGCACGCGAAGACCAGCAGGATCACGCCCACGCGCGCGGGCGACACGTTCCATCGCTTGGCCAGTCGCTCCATCCAACCGGCCTTGGCTTGTTGCGCATCGGACATGGGCGGCGAAGATCGCCCGGCTTCGGTTCTCCCAAACGGATCCGTCACCGAATGCTGCGATCAACGGAAAGCTCAGTCAACCCACTCGGCCAGGAAGAGGTTCGTATCCCGAGTGCCGCCGTTGTTGCGGTTGCTGCTGAAGACCAGGTAACGGCCATCGGGGCTGAACACCGGGAAGGCATCGAAGGTGTCGCCGTGGCTCACCTGCTCCAGGCCGCTGCCATCGGCGTTGATCAGGAACAGGGTGAATGGGAAGCCGCGCTCGCTGCGGTGGTTGCTGGCGAAGATGATCCGCTTACCGTCGGGGTGCCAGTAAGGAGCCCAGTTGGCCTTGCCCAATTGGGTGATCCGGCGCGCGTCGCTTCCATCGGCGTTGGCCACCCAGAGCTCCATGCTGGTGGGCATCACCAGGCCTTCCTTCAGCAAAGCCGTGTATTCTCCTTGTTCCTCGGCTGAAGAAGGCCGTGAGGCGCGCCACAGGAGTTTGCTGCCATCGGGGCTGAAGAAGGCGCCGCCATCGTAGCCGAGCGTGCTGGTGACGCGGCGCACATCGGAACCATCGATGTTCATCGTGTAGAGTTCCAGGTCGCCATCGCGCATGCTCGTGAACACGATGCGGTCGCCCTTGGGGGAAACGGTGGCCTCGGCATCGTAGCCGGGCGTATCGGTGAGCTTGCGCAGCAGGTTGCCGTTCAGATCGGCCACATGGATATCGAAGCTCTCGTAGATCGGCCACACGTATTTGCCGTCGGCACGGCGCTCGGGCACGGCAGGGCAGGCGGCATCGTGCTCGTGCGTGCTGGCGTATAGGATCTCCCGGTCGCCCGGAAGGAAGTAGCTGCAGGTGGTGCGTCCGCCCTTCATGCTGATCGTCGTCGGCGCTGCGGCCTTCAAGTCATCCCTGAACGGATTGAAGGCGTGGATCTGGTCGCAGCTCTCGCCCCAGGACGCGTTCGTGCTCTGGAACACCAGGCGCCGCGCATCGAAGCTCCAGTACGCCTCGGCATTGTCGCCGCCGAAGGTGAGCTGCTTGATGCGCTTGAAATGGCGCTCTCCGGATTGGATCAAGGTGCTGTCCCAGCCGCTCACCGAATCAGATGGAGGCGTGCTTGGTCGCTGCGCCTTCGGTGCATTGTCTGCTGTGTTGGAGCAAGCGGCGAGAATCGGGAGGGCGAGGAGGAAGCGATGCATGCGCGTTGGAACGGGCCGCGAAACTACCGGGGCTTTGTCAGCACAGCGTCATGCGGCGCTGCAATTACATTGTCCGCATGGCGACGGATGGGAATCCCGTCAAAGGCCGTGGCTCAGGCGTGCAGCCCGCGAACCGCTTCCTGCGAGGAAGCCAGGGCATCGTGCATTGGGAAGGCATCGATGAGCCAATGGAGGTCTCCCGCCCTACACGCTACCTGATCGAAGAGCCGCGCACCATCGTGAACCGGGTGAACAGCCCCGACCTGCCCTTCGTGTACAGCATGAATCCGTACCAGGGCTGCGAGCATGGATGCGCGTACTGTTATGCGAGGCCCACGCACGAGTACTGGGGCTACAGCGCGGGGCTCGATTTCGAGCAAGTCATCCTGGTGAAGCGCAACGCCCCGGAGCTGCTCGAGCGGCAGTTGCGCCACCGCAAATGGGAAGTGGCGCCCATCAGCATCAGCGGAGCCACCGATCCGTACCAGCCCATCGAGCGCAAGGAGCGCATCACGAGGAACTTGCTGGAAGTGGCGCTCGCCTTCAAGCAGCCCGTGGCGGTGATCACCAAGAACGCGCTGGTGCTGCGCGATGCGGACCTCCTGGGCCAGCTAGCCGCCCTGGGACTGGCGCAGGTGGCCATCAGCCTCACCACGCTCGATGAGGACCTGCGCCGGGTGCTTGAGCCGCGCACCAGCACAGGGTCCAATCGGCTGCATGCCATCCGCGAACTCACCGGTGCGGGCGTGCCTGTCATGGCCATGGTGGCGCCCATCATCCCGGCCCTGAACGAGCATGAGCTGCCCGCACTGCTCGAAGCAGCCGCAGCGGCCGGAGCGCTCAATGCCGGCTACACCGTGCTGCGCGCCAATGGCGCCGTGGCGCAGGTCTTCGAGGCCTGGTTGCGCATGCATTTCCCTGACCGGGCCGAGAAGATCCTCGCGCAGACCCGGGACCTCCATGGCGGGCAGGTGAACGATAGCCGTGCCGGTCGCCGGATGCGGGGCGAAGGGGTCTTCGCCCAGAATATCAACAGGCTGTTCAATGTGCTCCGCAGGCGGCACTTCCCCGAGGCGGCCACGCCTGCCTTGCGTTGTGACCTGTTCAAGCCACCGCCGAAAGGCCAGCTGGGCTTGTTCTGAAGTTGAGAAAACACATTGCGCGGCTTGCCCCGCAACCATCAAATTCGCGCGCCGTTCGAGGGCATGAGCGCAACAGGGCCATCATGAATCGGATATTGAGGATCCTGGCCTTCGCCAGCGGTTTCAGCGCCTTATCGGGCCAGTCGCAAACGGTGCCCAGCGGCTTCCAGAGCTCCCTGGTAATGGATGGCTGGTACAGCCCGGTGGGCGCCACTTGGGACGCCAACGGCCGCATGTACGTGTGGGAGAAGAGCGGCCGGGTGTGGATCGTGGAGAACGGCGTGAAACTGGCCACGCCGCTGCTGAATATCCTGGAGGAGGTGGGCAATTGGGCCGATCACGGCATGCTGGGCTTCGCCTTGGATCCGAATTACCTCACCAACGGCCGCATCTACGTCATGTACGTGGTGGACCGCCACCACCTGCTGTATTACGGCACACCAGATTACAACCCTGCGACGACAGATGGAGGCACGGCCACCATCGTGCGCATCGTGCGCTACACGGCAACGGGGCCGAACTTCAACGTGGCCGATCCCGCCAGCCGCACCGTCCTGCTGGGTGAGACGATCACCACGGGAGCGCCCATCCTGTACAACACGCACGGTGCGGGCACCTTGCTCTTCGCCCGCGACGGCACCTTGCTGGCCAGCATCGGAGATGGCTCCAGCGCGGCAAGCGCCGATGTGGGCAGTGCAAGTGAGAGCTACTACACGCAGGCGCTGGCCGATGGTATCATTCGTCCGGAAGAGAACGTGGGCGCATTCCGCTCGCAGATGGTGAATTCATTCAGCGGGAAGGTGCTCCGCATGGACCCGAGCACGGGCGATGGCCTTCCCAGCAATCCGTTCTACGATGCCTCGCAACCGCGCGCGCCCAAATCGCGCGTGTGGGCCATGGGCCTGCGCAACCCGTACCGGATGACCTTGAAGCCGAACTCCGGCAGCCTGAATGCCGCCGACGGCGACATCGGCACCCTCTTCATCGGCGATGTGGGCTGGAGCACATGGGAAGAGCTGAACGTGTGCACAGGGGCCGGCCAGAATTTCGGATGGCCGCTCTACGAGGGCTTCGAAGCCGCGAGCGCTTACCAAGCGGCGCTCACCGTGAACCTTGATGCGGAGAATCCCCTGTTCAATGGCGTGAGCTGCACGCAGCGCTGGTTCCGCTTCATCGACCTGCTGAAACAGGACACGCCGTCCCATCTGAATGGCCACCCGAATCCCTGCGACGCCAACCAGCAGGTGCCACCCTACATCCCGCATTTCTTCCACACCAGGCCCAGCATCGATTGGCAGCACGGCAACCGCTCACGCTGCGGCGCCTTCAGCGGAAGCACCGCGATCACCTACGACCTGGATGATGGCGCATCGCCAGTGCCCGGTCCACGCTTCGGCGGCTATGCGGCCGTCGGCGGGCCCTGGAGCTCCTGGGGCAGTTTCCCGGCCGAGTTCCAGAACAGCGCCTACCATGCCGACTTCGCCAACGGGTGGATCCGCCGGTTCGTTTACAATGCGCAAGGCGATCCCGTGAGCGTGCATGACTTCGCGAGCGGACTGGGCATGCTCAGCTGGCTGGGCGCCGGGCCCGATGGCTGCCTGTATTACCTGAAGTATGGCACAGGCGCCGAGCTGCGTCGGATCTGCAACACAGCTGCCGTGAACCTGCCGCCTGTGGCCGCAGCTGCACAAAGCGTTCAGTACGGACCGAGCCCGCTCTCGGTGAGCTTCAGCAGCGCGGGCAGCAGCGATCCGGAGAACGGGCCGCTCACCTATCTCTGGGACTTCGGCGATGGCGGGAGCACCTCTTCGCTGCCCAATCCGAACCGGGTCTTCACCTCACCCGGTGGCCAGCCCGCCATGTTCACTGTCACGCTCACCGTCACCGACAACATCGGCCTGCAGGCCACGAAGACGTTGATCGTGAGCGTGAACAACACCCCGCCCAACGTCGCCATCAGCAGCTTCGCGAACGGCGCGTTCTACCCCGTTGGCCTGGATACCGTGTTCCAACTGGCCGCGCAGGTCACCGATGCGCAGCATGGGCCAGCACAGCTCAGCTATGCCTGGCAGACCACCTTGGTGCATAACACGCATGAGCACCCAGGACCCATCAGCAGCGAAGTTGCCGGCAGCACGCTGGTGAGCGGCGTGGGATGCGATGGGCAGACCTATTCCTACCGCGTGAGCCTCACGGTGACCGACGCGCACGGCTTGAGCGGCAGCGATACGCGCAACCTCTACCCGCGCTGCCAGGCCATCGCGCCGGTGGCGGTGATCCAAGCCTCAACCCTGGCTGGTCCATCACCATTAGCGGTGCAGTTCGACGGCACCGGCTCGTACGACCCTGGAACGATCGTGGGCTACCTATGGGATTTCGGCGATGGCACCACCAGCACTTCACCCTCGCCGAACAAGACCTTCACCAGCACGGGCGATCGCGTGGTGACCTTGCGCGTCACCGACAACGATGGCCTCACGGGCACCGCATCCCGGATCATCAGCGTGATCACCCTTGCGCCGCCGCAGTGCTTGGGCGCGGCGGGCGGCCTGTTGCGGCAGTACTGGTCCAGCCTTGGAGGAAGCAGCATCCCCGACCTGGTGAATTCGCCGAATTACCCCAATAGCCCTTCGGGCAGCAGCGTCATCTCCAGCTTCCAAGGGCCCACCAACTGGGCGAACAATTACGGCACGCGCGTGCGCGGCTACATCGTTGCGCCGCAGACCGGGACCTACACCTTCACCGTGACCAGCGACGATGCCAGCGCTGTCTATCTGAGCCCCAATGCCGAGGCGCGGCACAAGGCGCTCATCTGCTCCGTGCCTGGCAATACGCTCGCGGCCGAGTTCACGAAATACACCACGCAGGTGAGCGCGCCAGTTCAATTGGTCGCGGGGTCATACTATTACGTTGAACTCCTTCATAAGGAAGGGTCTAGCACGGACCACTTCGCGCTGTACTGGCAGACTCCTGCGGACGGCACACGCACCATCATTCCTGCCGGCGCCTTGGTGCAATGGGCGGATTGCCCCCCAGGCCTGCGCCTGCGAGCCAATCTGAGCGGACCCTTCGATGCGAGCACCAACCTCATGCGCGATGACCTGCGCGCTTCGGGATACCTGCCCTTGGCGCAGCCGTACAGCGCGCTGGGCTACACCTTCGTGAACGGCGGCGGCTCGGAGACCACGACCTCGCTGCGTTTGCAGGATACCGGCCCCAACGCCGTGGTCGATTGGGTAGTGGTGGAACTCCGCGACAAGAACAACCCCGCCCAGGTGCTGGCCTCTCGCGCGGCCCTGCTGGAGCGCGATGGCGATGTGGTGGGCACCGATGGATACGCGCGCCTCAACTTCAACGTGAGCAACGACAACTATTACGTGGCCATGCTCCACCGTAATCATTTAGCCGCCATGACCGCGGCTTCCACCAAGTTGGACGCGAATGAAACGATCGTTGACCTGACGCTGGGCGGCGCCGCCACCTATGGGACGCAGGCGCAGCGGCAGATGACCAACAACCGCATGGAGCTCTGGTGCGGCGACGTGAGCCGCGACGGTAACCTGCGTTACGTGGGCAACGGCAACGACCGCGACCCCATCCTCACGGCCATCGGCGGCTTCGTGCCCTCGAACACGGTGTCAGGCTACCGATTGGAGGATGTGGACATGAGCGGTGTGGTGAAGTACACCGGCGCGGGGAACGATCGCGATCCGATCCTCCTCAACATCGGGGGCTCTGTGCCCACGCAGGTACGTTTCCAGCAACTGCCCTGACCTGCCGCCGAGCTGTTCCGGCCCAGTTGACCTCCAAAGGGCGATTCGGTAGTTTCGTCGGCTGAAAAACAAAAAACCATCGAAACATGCTGACGCTTCGCCGCCATGTCGCCCAGTCTATCCTGGTCGCAACCACGTGCTGTGTCGCATTCGGATCGGGCGTCAACGGGCAAACGCTCCCGGCGAATTTCAGCGATGCGCTGGTGATGGGAGGATGGGTGGAACCTGTAGGCGCCACATGGGACGCGAACGGAAGGTTCTACGTATGGGAGAAGCGCGGCCAGGTGTGGATCGTGGAGAATGGAGTGCGCTTGCCCAGTCCGTTGCTTGACATCAGCGAGGAAGTGGGCAACTGGCGGGACCATGGCTTCCTGGGCTTCACGCTGGATCCCGATTTCCTCACGAACGGCCGGATCTACGGCATGTACGCGGTGGACCGCCACCACCTGATGAACCACGGCACCGGCAGCTACAACGCGGGCACGAACGAGTACTACGCGGCCACCATCATGCGCATCACGCGGTGGACGGCCACAGGCCCCAGCTTCAACAGTGTGAATTACGGCACGCGCACGGTACTCCTGGGCGAGACGCGGCAGACGGGCGTGCCCTTGCTGCACGAATCGCACAGCACCGGATCGCTCATGTTCGGCAGTGATGGCACCTTGATGGCCACCGTGGGCGATGGCGCCAGCTACAACGTGGTGGATGTGGGCAACAGCAGCGACACGTACTGGTCGCAAGCGCTCACCGACGGCATCATCCGCCCGGCGGAGAACGTCGGTGCGCTGCGCTCACAGCTTTTGAACTGCTTCAACGGGAAACTGCTGCGCATGGACCCCAACACGGGCGATGGCGTGCCCAGCAATCCGTGGTACGATGCCGCCGCGCCTCGCGCCCCGAACTCGCGCGTGTTCGCCATGGGCCTTCGCAACCCTTACCGCGCCACCATGAAGCCCAACAGCGGCAGCGCCAACCCCGCCGACGGGCAGCCCGGCGTGGTGTACATCGGTGATGTGCAATGGAGCACATGGGAGGACTTGAATGTGTGCTACGAGGGCGGGATGAACTTCGGTTGGCCCTTGTTCGAGGGCCTCACGCCGCACACGGGCTACACGGCCGCGCTCACGCCGAACCAGGACATGCCCAACCCGCTCTATGATGGTGTGAACTGCACGATCCCGTACCTGCGCTTCCAAGACTTGCTGAAGCAGGACACGCCGATCCACCTCAACGGGCACCCCAACCCGTGCAATGGCGCGGTGCAGATTCCCGGCGCGATCCCGACTTATTTCCATGCGAGGCCAGTAGTGGATTGGCAGCATGGAACGCAGAGCCGTTGCGGCGGATTCGATGGCAGCTCTGCGGTGACCTATAACCTGGGCGCGCCTGGATCACCGGTCTCCGGCCCTCAGTTCGGGGGCTATTGCGCGGTGGGAGGCCCCTGGATGGCGGGGCAGAACATGCCGGTCGGCTACCAGAACAGCACCTTCCACGGTGACTACGCCGGCGGTTGGATACGCCGCTTCATGTTCGACGCGCAGAACAAGCCGGTGAGCGTTCACGATTTCGCAAGCGGCCTTGGCGCGGTGACGTGGATCGGTGGGGGTCCTGATGGCTGCGTGTGGTACATGCGTTACAACACCAGCGAGCTGCGCCGCATCTGCTACACCCTTGCCGTGAACCTGCCGCCCGTGGCCGCGGCCACACAGAGCGTGCAGTATGGTCCAGGCCCGCTCACTGTGAACTTCAACGGCAGCGGCAGCAGCGATCCTGAGAATGGCGCCATCACGTACCTGTGGAACTTCGGCGATGGCGGAAGCACCTCCGCGCTGCCCAATCCCTCGCGCGCCTTCAGCGCGCCGCCCGGTGTGCCCACCACATACACGGTGACGCTCACGGTGACGGATAACACAGGGCAGTCTGCCAGCACGCAACTCATCGTCTCGGTGAACAACACGCCGCCGGTGGTGAACATCACCAGCATCCCGGTGCCCGCTTACTATCCTGTGGGGGTTGATACCACATGGCAGCTGCAGGCCAGCGTGAGCGATGCGGAGCACGCTCCGGCACAACTCACCTATGCCTGGCGCACCACGCTCCACCACAACACCCACACGCACCCGGAGGCCATCGATCCGAATCCCTCCACAACCACGGTGATCAGCGGGGTGGGTTGCGAAGGAACCGAAACATTCTTCTACACGGTGACCCTCACCGTGACCGACGCCGGCGGTCTGAGCACCACCGCTTCGCGCCAGATCGATCCACGGTGCTTCGCCATCGCGCCCACGGCCATCATCCTCACGGACGTCAATAGCGGCACAGCGCCGCTCACGGTGAGCTTCGATGGCACACAGTCCTCCGATCCAGGGCAGATCGTGTCCTACTTCTGGGATTTCGGCGATGGCACCAACAGCAGCAGCTCCACGCCGAACAAGATTTTCGCCGAGACCGGCGATCATCAGGTCACGCTCACGGTCACCGACAATGACGGCCTTACCGGCACAGCCGTGAAGACCATCAATATACTCAGCACGCTGCCACCACAGTGCCTGGGCCCGGCCGGAAGCCTGCTGCGCGAGTACTGGAGCAACCTCGCTGGAGCCACCATCAGCGATCTCACCAGCAGTCCGCTCTACCCGAACTCCCCGTCAGGCTCGAGCAACATCACCCTCTTCCAAGGCCCCACCAACTGGGCCAACAACTACGGCACGCGTGTGCGCGGCTACATCATCGCCCCCGAGACCGGCAACTACGTGTTCACGCTCACGAGCGACAATGCGGGCGTCCTTTACCTGAGCCCCAACGCGGAACCGCAGTTCATGCAGGCCATCTGCATCGTTCCCGGATCGACCGGTGAGACGGAGTACACCAAGTACCCATCACAGACCAGCGCCTCCATCGCCCTGGTGGCCGGGCGCTATTACTATGTGGAGTTGCTCCAGAAGGAAGGCAGCGGCAGCGATCACTTCGCGGTGCGCTGGCAGACACCGAGCAACAGCACGCGCACCATCATCCCGGGCAGCGCGCTCGCCCGCTGGCAGAACTGCGGGCCCAGCGTGCGCCTCCGCGTGAACCTCCAAGGCCCGTACGATGCGGCGACGAACCTCATGCGCGACGATCTGCGCGCTTCAGGCCTCGTGCCGATGGCCGAGCCGTATCAGGCATTGGGTTTCCCGCTGGTCGGCGGGGGAGGAGAGAGCACTACTGCCGGACGCTTGGCGCAGACGGGCAAGAATGCGGTGGTGGATTGGGTGCGCGTAGAATTGCGCAACAAGAACAACCCCGCCCAAGTGCTTGCCTCGCGAAGCGCGTTGCTTGAGCGCGATGGCGACATCATAGGCACCGATGGTTATGCCCGCCTCATTTTCACCGTTGCCAGCGACAACTACTTCGTGGCCGTGCGGCACCGTAACCATTTGGGCGTGATGAGCCTGACATCCGTGGCGCTCGGCGCGAATGAGGCGGGCCTGGATTTCACGCTGGGCACCACGCCGAGCTACGGGACCGATGCGCGCACCATCTTCAACACTGGCAAGCGAGGCCTCTGGTGCGGCAACGTCCATCGCGACACGCAACTGCGCTACACCGGGCAGGACAACGACCGCGACCCCATCCTCTTGATCATCGGTGGCAGCGTGCCCACCAACTTCATCACCGGCTACCATATGGCCGACGTGACCATGGACGGCGTGGTGCGCTACATCGGGCAGGGCAACGATCGCGACCCGATCCTGGTGAACATCGGCGGCAACGTGCCCACCAACTTCCGAAGCGAGCAATTGCCCTAGAGCTTCTGCCGCTTGCCCATCACGCGCAGGTAGGCATCGAGCGCGCGGCCGCGCGGCTCGTTGCTCAACGCGAGCAGCACCGTTTTGGCGCGCGCATCGAGCACGCGCTGATCGCTATGGTCCTTGGCGCGCTGGGCGAATCGCTTGCCGGTGGTATGGGGCGGTGTGTTGCTCGCTCAAAGCGACGCGGGGCACGAGCGCGCGCGCCATGGCGCGATCGCGGGATTCACGAAGGCATGGATGAACGATCGATCGTTCGTCGCTCAGTTGCCGTTGGGGTCGCGGCGGAGGAGCAGCACTTGGTGCGAAGCGGCCCCGAATGACCAGCCGGCCGAGATCAATCCATCGGGCAGGGCACGGATGCTGAGGAGCCGCTCCTCATCACCGGTGTCCCACGCGCGCTCCCAAATGAACGCGCCGGAAGGGGAGAGGCGATACGCGAAGGCGTCGCTCGCGCCGCTGGTCGCGGAGCGCTCACCGGCAATGAGCAGGTCGCCGTTTGGCGCCGCGTCGAGCGCGAAGGCGCGACGGTCAAAGAGCGTATCGCCGATGGCGCGCGTGCATCGGCCTCCCGCGACGAGCGCGGTTTCCCTGCATC
>CAZFBP010000071.1:0-12182 GCA_964517255.1 uncultured Chryseobacterium sp. | reverse complement strand
AGAGCACCGGGCATCAGCGCTTCACCACCCAGCCGCAGACCGTGGTGGCCAACACTTCCTACGAGGTGCGCTTCTGGGTGCGCGGCGAGGGCCAGATCCGCCTGGGCCTTTACGATGGCCGCCCCACCAGCAGCGGCTACGCGCCCTACACGTCATGGAACACCATCACCGGCAACACCTGGCAGGAGCTCGTGATCAACATCACGGCTGCGATGAATGCGGCCGACGCGGAGTTCATCCTCAGCGTGCAGAGCACCGTGGCCCCCGAGCACCTGGTGATCGACGATGCCACCATCACCGCGCAGGAAGTGGTGGTTCCCGAGCCGGCGACCATCTTCGAGATCCAGAACACCACCGAGCCTGACGGCAGCTCCACCCTGATCGATTCCGTGGTGGTCACGGGCGGCATCGTGAGCGCCTTGCTGGGCAACGGCTTCTACATCCAGGACGGCACCGGCCCATGGACCGGCCTCTTCATATTCGGCACGCCCGGCGCACTGGCCATCGGCGATTCGGTGTCCGTGAGCGGAACCGTGGTGGAATTCAACGGGCAGACACAGCTCACCTCCGTGCTCAGTATCCTGACGCACACCAGCGGCAATGCGATCACGCCCACCGTGATCCCCACGCTCGACGGCAACACGGAGCCTTACGAGAGCGTGTTCGCGAAAGTGATGATCGCCGCCTGCACCGTGCAGGGCAGCTTCGGGCAGTTCACCGTGAACGACGGCAGCGGCCCCTTGCTGGTGGATGATGTGATCTACGCCTATCCCTTCGCCGTGGCGCAGGTGTACAACATCACCGGCGTGGTGCAGTACGCCTTCAGCGAATGGCGCCTGCTGCCGCGCTTCGTGGCCGATGTGGAAGTGGTGACGGGCATCGGCGAAGCGCTCGTGTCGCCTGTCGCCGTGTTCCCCAATCCCGCCACCGACGGAATCCGCGTGCAGGCTGTTGAAGCGCGCGCCGCGTACGCCATCACCGATGCCGCTGGCCGCACTATGGCCTCCGGCAACCTGGTGAACGGCACGCTCTCCGTGGCCGCGCTACCCGTCGGCGCGTACGCGCTGCAGCTGCGCGATGGCGATACCCTGCGCCGTGCGCGCATCGTGGTGGAGCATTGATCGCGGACCTAAGCAGCGAGAAGCCCGCAGCGATGAATCGCTGCGGGCTTCTCGCATCAAGCAAGCTCTCCTACACCTCCTTCACCAGGATGAGGAACACCGGGAAGTGATCGCTGTAGCCTTCCTGGTAGAGGTCGCCCACATAGGTGCGGAAGGGAGAGCCGGCGAAGTTGCCTTCCTTCTGCTTCAGGTAGGGCTCGTTGAAGATCCGCGTGCCGTAGTACTTGTACCGTCCACCAGCTCCGGTGACGAGCGCGGGCGTGATGCAGACCTGGTCGAAGAGGTTCCAGGAGTCGCGCCAGGCCAGGGAGCCGATGCCTTTCTGGAAAGGCTCCTGCATGGGGTTGAACAAGGTGCCGTTCACGGCCTTCGCCTTGGATCCGCTGGCGCGCAGGTACTGCGTGAGGCTGAGGTCCGCGGGGTCGTCGTTGAGATCGCCCATGTAGAGGACGCGCGCGTTGGCGTTGATGGCGAGCAGTGAATCGACGATGCGGCGGCCGAGCGCGGCGGCGGCGAATCGCTTGGGCTCGCTGATCTCCTGCCCGCCGCGCCGGCTGGGCCAGTGCGCCACGATCACGTGGGTGGTGTCGCCATCGAGAACGCCGCTCACCAGCAGCTGGTCGCGGGTGCGGAATGTGCTATCGGCCATGCGCAGGCGATAGCTCTTGTGCGCGTACACCTTGTAGAGCGCGGGGTTGTACACCAGCGCCACGTCCACGCCGCGCAGGTCCGGACCGTCCTCGTGCACCACCTTGTAGCCGCGCGCCTTCAGCGCATCGCGGCGCACCAGGTCCTCCACCACGGTTCTGTTCTCCACTTCGCCCAGGCCCAGGATGGCCAGCCCTTGCGGGTGCAGGTCCTTGCCCATGCTGGCGATCACGCCGGCCATGCGGTCGAGCTTCTTCACGTAGCGCGCGCCGTTCCAGTCCTTCGCGGTGCCGGGCAGGAACTCCGCGTCGTCCACGTTGGGAGCGTCGAGGGTATCGTAGAGGTTCTCCACGTTGTAGAAGCCCACGAGGGCGGCCTGGTACTGCTTCTTCTGCCCGGCGGCGAGGAGCGGAAGGAGCATGACGGCGATGGAGGCGTGGCGGATCTTGTTCATGGGGCGGCGAATCTAGGCGAGCGCCCCGCGCCGATCGAAGACCGTGCCGCCACGGTTGACCGCTTGCGCTCGCGATCACTCGGGGAACAGCAGCGAATGGCGATCGTTGTAGAGCCGTAGGAAACGGAAGAGCGTCTCGTCGCGGTTGCGGGTCTTCTTGGGCAGGGCGCGGAACTCCTCTTGCAGGCGCGGGTCGCTGGCCAGCGCCGCGTCCATGCCCTCGGCATTGAAGGGCAGCGCGCGACCGGTCTCCATTTGGATGAGCTGCTGCACCACAGCGGTGCGCGTCACGGTACCAGCTCCGTAGAGATAGGGGTCCCAATCGCGGTAGCTCTGCTCGTAGCTCATGTGCGCCAGGCCGCCCATGAGGCCGATGCGGTAGAAGCCGTTCCCCGCGGCCACGTACACCACGCCGCGCTGGCAGAAGCCCCAGATGCGCTGCATGCGGATGGGCTCCACCGTGCCGCTGTCGGTGCGGAACCGCAGACGGCTCAGCGCCGTTCTCAGATCGCTCACGGCCAACCCCTGGTCATCGGTGATGCGCTCCAGGGGCACCGATGGCGCATTGAGACGGAAGGCACGGAAGTCGAGGTACACGCCCTCGCGCAGCGCCGTGCCGGCTTTGTAGGGAACCCAGGCGGTGTCAGGCTGCGCTTGGGCCGAGAACGGAAGAAGCAGCAGGAATGCGTAGCCGAGGCATGCGGCACGGATGAATCCAAGCGAGCGGAATGATGAAGTCGCGCTCATGTCTATTGCGCCGCTTCCCTAATCCATGCGATCACCTCATCGGGCGCTTGGGCGTGCACCCAATGCCCGGCGAAGGGCACGGTCTCCACGCGGCAGTTGGGGAACTGCTCCTTGATGGCCGGGAGATCCTCACGTGTGATGTAATCGCTCTGCCCGCCGCGCACGAACAGCGTGGGCACCCGGACGGTCTCCGGACCGATGGCCGCGAGGATGGCGGAGAGGTCGCGCTCCAGCCCAGCCACGTTCATGCGCCAGGCCAGCTGGCCTTCCTCCTTCCAGTAGAGGTTCTTCAACAGGAACTGCACCACGCCCGGCTCCTTCACTTGTTGCGCAAGGTGGGCCTCCACTTCCTTGCGCGAGCCCACCGCGCTGAGGTCCGCGGTGCGCAGCGCCTCGATGATGTGCGCATGGTTGTTCGCATGCTCCTTCGGGCTGATGTCCACCACGACCAGCTGCTTCAGCATCGATGGCCATCGCTGCGCGAAGAGCATGGCCACCTTGCCGCCCATGCTGTGCCCCACGAGCACGGTTTCCTTCAGCCCGAGGCGCTCCACCAATGCATGCACGTCGGCGGCCATGATGGGATACGAAGTCGCCTCCGTATGCGGCGATCGCCCATGTTCGCGCAGATCCACCAGCAGCACATCGAGCGGGAGCATGCCCTGCGCACTGGGCTCAGCCAGTTCTTTTCCGATGCTGCCCCAGTTGTCGCTGGCGCCGAAGAGGCCGTGCAGGATCACGACAGGCCTGGCGCCGTTCGGCCCCAAACGCCGATAGTGCAGATCGACCGTGCTCATGCGCGAGTTGGCTCGCCTCCTTCAGAGGAGGCGCGTAGGCCCTGCGCCGAGGAGGAGGAGGCCAGCTCGCGCAGGTACAAGGCGACCGTGTTCTCCATGCCGAAGGTGAGGGCATCGCAGATCAGCGCGTGGCCGATGGACACTTCCAGCACGTTCGGAACGCGCTCCACGAAGTAGCGCAGGTTCTCCAGGCTCAGGTCGTGGCCGGCGTTCACGCCGAGGCCGAGCTGTTGGGCGCTGCGCGCTGCGACGATGAAGGGCTCCGCCACAGCGGCGCGGTCACGCGCGTACCCTGCGGCGTAGGGCTCCGTGTAGAGCTCGATGCGGTCGGCGCCTGTCTCGGCGGCGTGCGCGATCTGCTCCTCATCGGCCTCCATGAAGAGCGAAGTGCGAATGCCTGCGCCCTTGAATCGCGCGATCACTTCGCTCAGGAATCCCTTCTGCCCGCGCGCGTCCCAGCCTGCGTTGCTGGTGAGCACGCCCGGCGGGTCGGGAACGAGGGTGACTTGATCGGGCCGCGCCTCGAGTACAAGGCGGATGAAGTCCGCGCTGGGATAGCCCTCGATGTTGTACTCAGTAGTGACCAATTCGCGCAGCGCGCGCGCATCGGCGCGGCGGATGTGCCGCTCATCGGGGCGCGGATGCACGGTGATGCCCTGGGCGCCCCAACGCTGCAGGTCCACCGCCCAGCGCAGCACATCGGGGTTGTCACCGCCGCGCGCATTGCGCAGGGTGGCCAGCTTGTTGATGTTGACGCTCAATCGTGTCATCGCATCGCCTTCCTTAGCGCCGCGTCGCCCGGCGCGCAAAAGTAGATTCGCCCCATGCACGCCATCGACCTGATCACCGCGGATATCCCGCCGCTGCGCCCGCAGGATGAAGTGAGCCGCGCCCTCGACTGGATGGAAGAGTTCAAGGTGGGCCATCTGCCCGTGGTGGAGAACCGTCGGCTGGTGGGGCTGGTGAAAGAACAGGAATTGGTGGACCGCAACGAGCCGCGCGCCACGGTGAGCGGCGTGATGGACAGCGTGGAGATCCCCTTCGCGCGCGGCGGGCAGCACATCTACGCGGTGATGAAGCTCTTCAGCGAGCGCGGCCTCACCGTGGTGCCCGTGCTCGACGACATGGGCGTGTACATGGGCGCCATCACCGAGCACGAGGCCCTGAAACGGCTGGCTCAGGTCACCAACATCCATGAGCCGGGCAGCATCGTGGTGCTGGAGATGAACCAGCACGATTACAGCCTGCACCAGATCGCCCGATTGGTGGAGGAGAACAGCGGCCGGGTGCTCAGCGTGTACACCCGCACGCTGCCCGATTCGGCGCGCATCGAGGTGACGCTGAAGATCAACCGCGAGGACGTCAGCGACGTGCTGCGCAGCTTCGAGCGCTACGAGTATTTCGTGAAGAACACCTACCAGGGCAGCAAGCTCCACGACGACCTGCGCGGGCGCTACGATGAGTTGATGAGGCTCATCAATCTTTGATGCCCGGGGGTTGAAGGTTGCGGGACGGTTACGGCTTGGAAGGAAGTCGAGTGTCGTGCTTGCACAGCGCGCAACCCTCAGTTCGCGGCATCGGCCTGCGCGCTGGACGCATCCCGCAACCGGCCTTGGCCCCGACCTTCGCCGCCTGATGCGACTCCTCGTGCTGCTCCTGGCCTGTGGCCTGCTAACGCATGGCAGCCTTGCCCAGTCCGCAGCACCATCACGCGTGGCCATCCTGGGCATCAGCATCAGCGGCAACAAGATCACCAAGGAGCGCATCATCCTGCGCGAGATGCTGGTGCAGGAGGGCGACACCCTGGCTGAGGAGGAGCTCACCTTGCGCATGGAGCGCAGCCGGCAGAACCTGATGAACACCGGCCTCTTCAACACGGTGGCCGTGCTGCCGCTGTACATCGATGCGGCCCACGCCATGGTCGAGGTATCGGTGCATGAGCGCTGGACCATCTGGCCCTCGCCCATCTTCGAGCTCGCCGACCCCAATTTCAACACCTGGTGGCGCACCTTCGGCCGCGACCTGGGCCGCGTGAACTACGGCGCCTATTTGTACAAGTACAATTTCCGAGGGCGCAACGAGACGCTCTACATCAAGGCGCAGTTCGGCTACGCGCGCCAATTCGGCTTCCGTTACAAGGTGCCAGGGATCGATCAGCGCGGGCGCTGGGGCATGAGCATCGGCGCCTACTACACCGAGCAGGCCGAAGTGACCGCCGCCACCTCCGGCAACCGGCGCGTGCTGCTGCGCCGCAGCGACGGCCCCAACCGCGATGAGCAGAAGGCCGACCTCGAGGTGAGCTACCGCCGCAGCCACGATGTGCGCCATTTCCTCCGCGCCGCCTTCGTGCAAGCCAGCGCGCGCGACACCGTGATCGCCACCGCCATCGACTACTTCGATGGGCCGGCCCTGTCCGCACGTTACCTCACTCTGGGCTATGGCATCACTTGGGACCGCCGCGACCTGCGCATCTTCCCACGCGCGGGTCACTATGCGGAAGCCCGCGTGGACCGCCTGGGCCTTGGCCTGCTGAGCGACCACGCGCCGGAGATCACCACGGCGTACGCCACGGTGAAGAAGTGGTGGAAGCTGGGCGCGCCGCTGAGCCTCGCGCTGGGCATGCGCGGCAAGTACACCTGGGGCACGCCGCCCTACTACGCGCAGGAGGGCCTGGGCTATGGCCACTATGTGCGCGGCTACGAGTACTACGTGATCGATGGCGAGCACTTCGCCCTGGGCAAGGCCAACGCCATCGTGCAGCTCGTGCGCCCCCGCAACCAGCGCGTGGAGTTCATGCCCGCCGAGGCCTTCCGCTCGCTCTACTTCGCGCTCTACCTGAATCTCTACGCCGACGTGGGACAGGTATGGGACAGCCGCTACGGCGCAAGCAATCACCTCGCTGGCCAGTGGATGAGCGGCTACGGCGCCGGCATCGACCTGGTGAGCAGCTACGACCAGGTGATCCGCATGGAATACACGCTCAACGCCTTGGGCCAGCACGGCTTCTTCCTACATTTCTCGCAACCATTCTGAAGCATGCGCGCAGCAGTGAACAGCAGGGACATGGATCGCGGCATGGCGCCGGTGGTGGCCGATGCGCTTGCGCGGATGCACGGCGCGGGAATCACCCCAGTGCTCACGCGCGGACTTGCGGAATGGCTCAGCGCCTGCGGCCACGGCGTCACCGATGCGTTGCTCGCCGAATACAATCCCGCGAAGCAGGACATCGACCTCTGCATCAGCCTCGGCGGCGATGGCACCTTGCTCGACACCGTGGCGCAGGTGGGCCGCGCGGGCATCCCCGTGATCGGCATCAACCTCGGGAGGCTCGGCTTCCTCAGCAGCATCCGGCACGAGGAGATGGATGCCGCGTTGGTCGCCTTGCGCAATGGACAGTACGCCTTGCAGGACCGCATGGCGCTGCAGGTCACCGGGCACGAAGCGCTGCTGGGACACGATGATTTCGCGCTGAACGAAGTGAGCGTTCACAAGCGCGACACCAGCAGCATGATCACCGTGCGCGTCTTCCTCGGCGACGATTACCTCAACACCTACTGGAGCGATGGCCTCATCATCGCCACGCCCACCGGCAGCACGGCCTACTCGCTCAGTTGCGGCGGCCCCATCCTATACCCTACGGGCGATGCCGTCGTGATCAACCCCATCTCGCCCCACAACCTCAACGTGCGCCCCTTCGTGGTGCCCGACCACTATGCCATTCGCCTCGAGGTGGAAGCGCGCGGCGACCTCTGCCTGCTCAACCTCGACGCGCGCAGCCACAGCATCGATGGCCGCGCCACCGTCACCATCCGCCGGGCTCCCTTCACCGTGAAGCTGGCGCAGCTCGAAGGCCACGATTTCCTGCGCACGCTGCGCGAGAAGCTCAATTGGGGGCTGGATCTGCGCAGCGGGGGTTAGCGATTCACCTTCGTTAACATCCTTGTGCCCAAGGGCTAAGCGTGGCGAAGTGCCAAGGGATACATTCGCCCGGCCTGTCCCGGATACCATGCGCCGGGAAGCACCGTTAGGCAGCCGATGCAGCGCATCTTATTTCTCTGGTTCCTCGCACTGGGCCTTCACGCCGAGGCACAGGTGAACGAACTGGGCATCACCGTGGGCGCCACCTATTACATAGGCGACCTGAACCCGTACAAGCATTACCCGGCCGATACCAAGCCTGCGGGCGGCCTGGTGTTCCGCCACAACTTGAATGACCGGTACGCGCTGCGCGTGCAAGGCCTCTACGGCACCTTGCAGGCATACGACAGCAAGAGCGCTGATCAGGTGCAGCAGATCCGGAACCTGCACTTCCGCGCGCGGCTCTTCGAGGCGGCGCTGATCGGCGAGGTGAACTACTTCCCCTACCGCAAACGTGGCAAGGACGGCAAGAAGTGGACGCCCTTCCTCTTCCTGGGCCTGGCCTACTTCCGCGCCAGCCCGCAGGCCCAGTTGGATGAGACCTGGTACGAATTGCAGCAACTGGGCACCGAAGGCCAGGGCACCACCGGCGGCGCCAAGACCTACCCGGTGGACCATGTGAGCATCCCCTTCGGCGCAGGCATGAAATTGAATGTGGGGCGCATCGACTTCCAGTTGGAATGGGGCATGCGCCGCACCTACACCGATTACATCGACGATGTGAGCGGGACCTATTACAACAACGACCTGCTGGAATTCGAGAATGGTCCGCTTGCCGCCAGCCTCGCCGACCGCAGCGGCCTCGAGGAGAGCGTGCCGGGCCACAGCAACACGGGCCGCTCGCGCGGCGACCCCAACACCCGCGACTGGTACGTTTACTCGGGCCTCACCATCACCTACATCCTGAGCCGTTTCTCCGATTGCGAGGAGCAGTACAACTGGATGAAGCGCAAGCACTGAGCGCTCGCACTCTTCTTCGCACCTTCGCCGCCCGTTTTGCAGAGCCCGCCACATACCGAAGCGCTCAAGGCCCGGATCGATCCGGCGCGCGTGCCGCAGCATGTGGCCATCATCATGGATGGCAACGGCCGCTGGGCCGAGCAGCATGGGGAGGCGCGCATCGTGGGGCACATGAACGGCGTGCAGGGCGTGCGCGAGGCCCTCACCGGCTGCACCGAGGCGGGCGTGGGCTGGCTCACGCTCTATGCCTTCAGCACCGAGAACTGGAACAGGCCCAAGGCCGAAGTGGAGGCGCTCATGGACCTACTGGTGCGCACGGTGGTGAACGAGATCGACGAGCTGCACCAGAACAGCGTGCGGCTGCGCGCCATCGGGGACCTGGCCAGTCTGCCCGCGACGTGCCGCGCCACATTGGATGAGGCCATGGCCCGCACGGCGGGGAACACGCGCATCACGCTCACCCTCGCACTCAGCTACAGCGCGCGATGGGAGATCACGCGCATGGCGCAGCGACTGGCGGAAGAAGCCAGCGCTGGCCGCATTGACCCCGATGCGATCGACGAGAAGACCGTGGGCGACGCCCTGGCCACCGCCGGCATGCCCGACCCCGAACTGCTGATCCGCACCAGCGGCGAGCAGCGCATCAGCAATTTCCTGCTCTGGCAGATCGCCTACGCCGAGCTCTGGTTCACGCCGGTGCTCTGGCCCGACTTCCGCAAAGAGCACCTCTTCCAGGCCATCCTCGACTACCAGGGCCGCGAGCGACGCTTCGGCAAGACCAGCGAGCAAATCGCCACCTCCTGACCATGCGCGCCCTCCTCGCCCTCCTCGCCCTGGCCTTGGCCTGCGCCGCGCGCGCGCAGGAGCAGCAACCGGCCATGGACTACAGCCTGCCGCAGAGCTATGAGATCGGCGGCATCACCGTGAGCGGCACCCGCACCGTGGACCCCAGCGCCGTGAAGCTCTTCACCGGCCTTCAGGTGGGCGATAAGATCGAGGCGCCCGGCGACCGCATCAGCCGCGCGCTGCGCAACCTTTGGGAGCAGAAGCTCTTCAGCGATGTGGCCATCGATGCCGCTGAGGTGCGCGGCCGCACCATCTTCCTGCACATCAGGGTGCAGGAGAAGCCGCGCCTGAGCCGTTACAAGTTCCGCGGCATCACCAAGAGCAAGGCCGACAAGCTCGATGAGGAGATCGGCCTGGCGCGAGGCCAGCAGTACAACGAGGCCACCGAGCAGCGCGTGCGCCATGCCATCCGCAAGCATTACTACGACAAGGGCCACCTCTATGCCGATGCGCGCTTCACCCAGCTGCCCGACACGCTCAAGGGCGCGGTGGCCGAGGGCGTGGTGGTCTTCATCGATGTGGACCCCGGCCCGCGCGTGAAGATCAAGGACGTGGCCTTCAGCGGCAACACCGCCATCAAGACCGGCAAGCTGCGGCGGAAGATGAAGAAGACCAAGCAGAAGCGCTGGTGGAATCTCCTCGGCAGCAGCAAGTTCCTCACCGAAGAGTACAAAGCCGACAAGGCGCGCGTGATCGAGACGTACAACAACGAGGGCTACCGCAACGCCGCCATCGTGCGCGACACCATGTACCGCGTGGGCCGCAAGCGCGTGCGCGTGGAGATCGACGTGGACGAGGGCCGGAAGTTCTATTTCCGCGACATCCGCTGGACGGGCAACACCAAGCACCGCAGCTCGCGGCTGGACAGCATCCTCAACATCAAGAAGGGCGATGTGTACAGCAAGAAGGTGCTCGACAGCAAGCTGTACATGAACCAGAGCGGGCTCGACGTGAGCTCGCTGTACATGGACGACGGCTACCTCTCCTTCTACCCCGAGCCCATCGAAGTGGTGAGCGAGGGCGACAGCATCGATCTGGAGATCCGCATCCGCGAGGGGCGGCAGTACCGCATCCGCAGCGTGATCATCAAGGGCAACAGCAAGACCAACGAGCACGTGATCCGCCGCGAGATCCGCACGCGGCCCGGCCAGCTCTTCAACCGCAGCGACGTGATCCGCACTCAGCGCGAGATCGCGCAGCTCGGCTACTTCGACCAGGAGAAGCTCGGCGTGAACCCCATCCCCGACCCGCGCACCGGCCTCGTGGACCTGGAGTACACCGTGGAGGAACGCCCCAGCGACCGCCTGGAACTCAGCGGCGGCTACGGCGCGCAGCGCGTGGTGCTCAGCCTTGGCCTCTCCTTCACCAACTTCAGCCTGCGCAAGATCCTAGACCCCAAGGCCTACCAGCCGCTGCCCGCCGGCGACGGACAGACCCTGAACGTGCGCGCGCAGACCAACGGCCGCTTCTTCCAGAGCTACAGCCTGAGCTTCGTGGAGCCCTGGCTCGGCGGTCGCAAGCCCAACGCGCTGAGCTTCTCCGCCTACTACTCGCGCCAGACCAACGGCGAGCCGCGCAACGTGAGTACCAGCGATGGCAAGCAGCCCAATCCCAAGCTGCAATCGCTCGACATCATCGGCCTCACCATCGGATTGGGCAAGCGCCTCCAGGTGCCCGATGACTGGTTCATCCTGCGCCAGAACATCAGTTACCAGAACTACCGCCTCAACAATTACAACTTCGGTGCGGTGGTCTTCGAGTTCGGCAAGGGCACCAGCAACGTGCTCGCCTACAGCGCGCAACTCTCGCGCAACTCGGTGGATGCGCCCTTCTTCGCGCGCAGCGGATCGGACGTGACCCTCTCGGTGAAGGCCACGCCGCCGTGGTCGGCGTTCCAGCCCGGCCGCGACTGGGCCGCCCTGCCCGCCGCCGAGCGCTACCAGTGGGCCGAGTTCCACAAGTGGAAGTTCACCACGCAATGGTTCAACCGCCTCACGCGCTCCAAGACCCAGCACGACCTGGTGCTCATGGTGCGTGCGGGCTACGGCTTCCTGGGCAAATACAACAGGGCCATCGGCGAATCGCCCTTCGAGCGCTTCTATCTCGGCGGCAGCGGCCTCACCGGCTTCCAGCTCGACGGACGCGAGATCATAGCGCTGCGCGGCTACGACGACAACTCGCTCTCGCGCCGCACCGGCGATTTCATCGTGGGCAAGTACACCGCCGAACTGCGCTTCCCCGTCTCGCTCAATCCGCAGGCCACCATCTACACCCTCGCCTTCGCCAGCGCCGGCAACACCTGGGGCTCCGGCGATCGCTTCGACCCCTTCAAGCTCTATCGGAGCGCGGGCCTCGGCCTGCGCATCTTCCTGCCCATGTTCGGCCCCATGGGCCTCGATTACGGCTGGCGCCTCGACGATGTGCCCCAGGCGCCGAACATGGCCAAGAGCCAGTTCCACTTCACCATCGCCTGCCAGCCTGCCGCGCTGCCGCGCGGCGCCCGGCGCGAGCTGAACGGCGAGCAGCCGGCGTTGAAGCGCCGGCGCATCCTGGTGGTGGACGACAACGCCACCAACCGCCGCATCCTGGCGCTGCAGACCGCCCGCTGGGGCATGGTCGTGCACGACACCGACAGCCCGGCGCAGGCCCTGCAGATGCTGCAGCAGCAGCACTACGACCTGGCGGTGCTCG
>CAZFBP010000070.1:0-12326 GCA_964517255.1 uncultured Chryseobacterium sp. | reverse complement strand
CCAAGCCCAACAAGAAGTGGTGGACGAGTTCGCCCTCTTCAGCGACTGGCAGGACCGCTACGAGCACCTGATCGAGCTGGGCAAGGACCTGCCGTTGATCGCGCCGGAGCACAAGACCGACGACAACCTGGTGCGCGGCTGCCAGAGCCGGGTGTGGCTGCACGCTGCTCCCCAGAACGGCCATATCCACTTCACGGCAAACAGCGATGCCATGATCACCAAAGGCATCGCGGCCCTGCTGGTGCGCGTGTTCAATGACCGCACGCCGCAGGAGATCCTAGGTGCGTCCACGGAGTTCATCGATCAGATCGGCCTGCGCGCGCACCTGAGCCCCAACCGCGCGAACGGACTGAGCGCGATGGTGGATCAGATGAAGCGCTATGCGCTGGCTTTCTCTTCTGCTTCACACAAAGAAGGATGAAGACTCACACGGAGACACGGAGGCACGGAGTCGAGCGCAAGCCCCCGCAGCAGGCATTTCTCCGTGCCTCCGTGTCTCCGTGTGCCAATGCATTCCTACCCCCCAGTATGCCATGACCCCCGAAGAGAAAAAACACCTCGAAGACCGCGTCATCGACATGCTCAAGAGCGTGTACGACCCGGAGATCCCCGTGGACATCTACGAGCTGGGACTGATCTACGAGGTGAGCATCAGCGACGAAGCGCATGTGGGCATCAAGATGACCCTGACCAGCCCGGCATGCCCCGTGGCCGAGAGCATGCCCAACGAGGTGGAGCAGAAGGTGGCCGGTATGCAGGGTGTGAGCGGCGCCAAGGTGGAGATCACCTTCGAGCCACCGTGGGACCGGACGATGATGAGCGAGGCCGCGCAATTGGAGCTGGGGTTCATGTGAGTGTTGGACACGCTCCGGTGTGTGCGCGATGTCAGAATACTTCAGTCCTCATTCGTGGCCCAGTAGCGCCTCCCACCGAAATCATAGGCCAACCCAATGATTGCTTGGGCAGGGAGAATGTGATACGCCGTGCCTAATCCGGGCTGATTGTAATGACACAGCGTCCAAATGCTCGCCGCGCCAGTACCAACCCAACTGCCAGCCAAATCGCATACGGACCGCGCGATAAAGGCCTAGGTCCCAATAAGCCGAAGCAGCAACACCGCTTACGAAACCACGCGCAGCAACAGGAACCTTGGTGCGAAGCGCCCAGTCCAAATCCACGTTGCGCGTTCCGCTCTCGTTGTACCACGAACCCACATAATGCAATGTGACGTGCATCTGGCTACAGGCGCGCTTCAAGCAGAACAACCGTGCCTTCAGGCCCGCTTTCATGAAACCGCCACGCTGCCGATTCAGATCAACCGGGTCGCCCACCAAGCAGCCGGCCGAGAACACGCGATAGGTATATCCTCCCGATGCCGCGAACGCCAACCGCCCGAAAAGCCGTCGATCAACCTGAAGCTCGGGCGTGCCGCTGGCCAAGGGACCAAGGTTCAATCCCACGGACCAACTGGGTTGCCGCTCTTGCGCGATAGAGGAAGTCCATGGCCATGCGACTAGCAAAGCCAATGCGAAGCGGAAGTCTCGAAATGGAAGCATGCGGATAGCTCAAGCGCGCACAACGAAAGTAGCTCAACCAGGCAGCGGAGTTTCTCACGGTCAGTCAGAAGGAATCAGATCCAGACTCAACTACCGCCGATCACGAAGCGCCACGCAGGTAGTTGGGGAAGCAATGGACAATGCACGAAATAGACCCCAGCACCAAGCTCTTGCACGGGCAGTGCTCCTTCACGCACCGGAACGCTCGTGATGCGCGCACCCGACGATGATAAGAGCACAAGAGTCATATCAGCCGGAAACGCCTCTGGTCGCCATCGCACATGATCGAGGTCGAGGATGAATGCCGATGCATTGCGCTCTTGCACCTCATCAACGCTAAGCGAGCAGGTGGCCAGCGTTGTATCCGAAACCACCTCCGAGGTGTCGCCATCCATGACATTCCGCAGGCGGAGCCACAAGGCACTCGTCCCAAATGGAAGCACGGCGGCGATCGGCGAAGCAGTGGTGCAGCCCACCTGCGGCCACGGACCGCTGGTGTTGTAATACAGGTCGAGCACAGCGATGCTGCCGGATTGGCTCAAGGTGCTCCCGGACAACTGCGGACAAGTACTCCCATAGCCGAAGGGGAAGAACGCGCTCACCATTGCGCTGAAGCCCTCGCAGTTGAGTTGCACGACCTCCATTCCCA
Organism: uncultured Chryseobacterium sp.; assembly: GCA_964517255.1. Classification (GTDB taxonomy): domain Bacteria; phylum Bacteroidota; class Bacteroidia; order Flavobacteriales_F; family PHOS-HE28; genus PHOS-HE28. The sequence goes on along the minus strand of CAZFBP010000070.1, from coordinate 10,121 downwards.
CGAGTTGCTGGCCGGAGACGGGGCTGATGAGCCAACAGGCCAGGAGGCACTGGCTGAAAGCGGCGGCGGCGCGACGGCTCATGGGACCTCTTTTCACCATTGACGACCCCGGTCATCGCAGCGCTGCCTGCCGATCCCGAACTTTGGCCTTCGATGTCCGAACAACCCATCATCAACAAAGTCGCCGCATCCGGCATCATCACCCTCGATCTGGAGGAGATCTACCCGCAAGGTGAGCGTGTGGTCTTCGACCTGAAACCGCTGCTGTGGCAGGAGATCGCGTTGAAGGAGGATGAGCTGCGTACCTTCTGCAAGGAGCACGATTGGGCGCAGTACACGGGCAAACTAGTGAGCGTGCATTGCAGCGCCGATGCGATCATTCCCACCTGGGCCTTCATGCTCGTGGCCACGCACCTGCAACCGCATGCAGCCTTCGTTACGCAGGGCGATGCCGTCCATCTGGAGCGCGCGGTGTTCACGCGCTTCGTGCAGCAACTGGATGTGGAGCCCTACCGGAACGCCCGAGTGGTGGTGAAAGGCTGCAGCAAGCGCCCCGTGCCGCTGAACGCCTTCGTGGAACTGTCAGCGAAGCTGCTGCCCGTGGTGAGGAGCCTGATGTTCGGCGAGCCGTGCAGCACGGTGCCCTTGTTCAAGGCGCCGAAACGCTGATCGTACTTTCGGCGCACCCGCTTCGGCGGCATGATCCAGATGCGCTCGCTGATCCCCCTGCTGTTGGTTCTCATCGGCCGCGTGTGCGTGGCGCAGCCCGACACCGTGAACGTGCCGCACAGCACCAACGGCTGGTACCTCAGCCCGCACGGCACCATCCGCGTGCTGGTGCTCTTCTGCGAGCTGGAGTACGACAAGAGCCCGCAGCGCGACCCGCAGCCCAACGGCGCTGAGCATTGGCCCAAGGGCGAATTGCCCAGCTGGGCCGATGACCTCTTCGACCCGCAGCCCGCGGCGGCCTACCTGGGCCAGATCTCGCGCTACTACCACGACATGAGCCTGGGCCGCTACACGGTGCTCGGCGATTACCTCGACACCATGCTCACCATCCGCGAGAGCGAGCACCCCACCTTGGGCAATGCGCATGGCATCGGCGCGCTGGCGGTGAAGGAGGCCAATGAAATGGGCGCGCTGCGCACGAAGCACGCATCGGGCATCGGCGACTTCGACCTGTGGAAGCGCGGCGGCAAGCCCGGCCTGCCCAAGAGAAGCGGCCCGGACAGCCCGCACAGCTACGACCACGTGATGGTGATCGCGCGCAACAGCGGGCTCACGCACAACCAGGGCAGCGTGGATCCCGGCAGCCCCGGCAAGCTATTCGGCTTCGAGAGCGATTCGCAGAGCCGCTTCGGCGGCATGTACGGCATGCCCTTCGAGATCCTGCAGCATGAGTTCAACCACATGTTCTTCGGCGGCAACAACTTCCACGCGGGCGGCGGCAACGCGGGGATCTTCACGCGCTATTTCCTCTGCATGCAGGGCGGATGGAGCATGATGGGCGGCGCCAACAGCGCGTTGCTCACCGGCAATGCCTGGGACCGACGACGCCTGGGATGGCGCGCTGCTGACAGCCCCTTCGAGATCAACGTGCGCGATGCGCGTGGCCAGGCCGTCTCCGGCGATCTGGATCCCCTCATGGGCGACACCGGCCTCTATGTGCTTCGCGATTTCATGAGCACCGGCGATGCCCTGCGCATCAAGCTGCCGCATCTCTCCGACAAGGAGCACCCGCAATGGCTCTGGCTGGAGAACCACCAGACCGCCGCGCGAAACGGCATCCTCTCCGACCGCTTCCACTACGAGTCCGGATGGCCCTGCATCGAAGGCGCCGTGCCCGGCCTCTACGCCTTTGTGCAAGTGGATCGCGAGAACATGTCCGGAAGCGACCTCTTCGGCGGGCACTCCGATTACATCCGCGCCGTGCCCGCCAGCGGCTTCCACGACTACGAGCTGCGCGGCGACACCGTCACGTTCCAATGCTTGTGGGCGGGTCCTGCCCCGCCGATGGTGCAGAAGGCCTCGTTCGCCAACGGCCTTACTGGCGCGAGCGAACTGGAGATCCCCCTCTTCGACACAGGCCAGGATGAACTCCTGGGTGCCGTGCCCCGCATCATCATCGACAACGGCAGCTTCGAGGACCGCTCCTACTTCCTCGGCCACGGGCGACAGGCCTTCGTGCCCGGCAGGCACCGCGGCCTGGGCCTCGGGACCAACCCGCCTCTGGCCAACATGCTCACCTGGACCAGCACGCAGGGCAGGCCCACCTATCCGGGCGGAGGCCCAGACAACCGTACCGTTCACCTCACCGACATCGCGCTTGAGCTTCTGGAGCAGCGCAACGATGGATCCATCGCCGTGCGCGTGGCGCGCAACCGCGTGCGCGTGGAAGGCGAAGCGCGATTCTGCGCCGATAGCGTCGTGCTGCATCCTCCGCTTGATGGCGCCCTGCCCGCGCTCGATGCGACCGAGGGCGCCACGATCCGCATCGACCGCAGCCGCACGCCCACCCGCGGCAAGGGCATGCAGCGCGCTGGCGGCCGCCGCTGGTGGAGCGCCCCGACGGCCTTCACGCTGGAGCGCGGCGCGCGCATGCGATTCGCGAGCAAGGCCACGCTCGCCATCGAGAACGGCAGTACCCTGAACTTGCTCGATGGCAGCGCAGTCGAACTGCACCGCAAGGCCAGGGTGAAGATGGACAACGATGCGCGGATCATGCTGCACGGCAGCGCCGAAGTGCGCGGCACGCGCAAGCAAATGCGCAGGCTCGCGCGCTCCGGCCGTATGACGCGCGTGCCATGAGCCTGGGGCGGTGGAGCCGGATGGCTTTGCTGGCGATCGCCGCGGCCTTCGTGTGCGCTTCGCTTCGCTACCGCGTGCTCGGCAACGATGGCAAGGCCTGGCAGGGCGCTGTGAACGGCGATGGCGGGGGCTACCATGGCATGCTCGTCGGCCTCTTCCTGCACGGCAATCCGGCCGATGCGCCCATCAACCCCGCCTTCTTCACGCCGGCCGGCGATCGGCATGTGATCCAGTACACCTGCGGTGCATCGCTCATGCAGGCGCCCTTCTTCCTGGCGGCGCACGCCATCGCGCTGCTGCGCGGCACGGCGGATGGATCGGGCCTGGGCATCGAGTACCAGCTCGGCGTGCTCGTCGCGGCCGTCACGTGGGCCATGATCGGGCTGTGGTTGCTGGCGCGGTTGTTCGCGCAGGCTGGCCTGCCGGATGCCATCGTCGCTTTCACCATCGCTCTCCTCGTCTTCGGAACAGGCCTGCTGTACTACACGGTGATCACCCCGGCCATGTCGCACGTGTACGGGTTCGCGGCCGTGAGCTGGAGCCTGCACGAAGCGCAAGGTCTGTGGCTGGGCCGCCATCGCGCGCTGCAACGCCTCGCGATCGCCTTCTGCGTGATGCTGCTCGTTCGCCCGACGCTGGGGCTCGTGCTCTTCATGCTTCCCGCTGTCGCCCTGCTCTCTCCGGGAACGTGGCGGCATGCGCTGCACAAGAAGGCGCTCATGGCTGCCGGTGCGCTGGGCGCGTTGGTGCTCTTCATTCAGCCCCTGCTGTGGAAACTGCAGTGCGGCGCATGGCTGGTGGATGGCTACGCTGGCGAGGGATTCCACTGGTGGGAGCCAAGGCTCTGGTCCGTGCTCTTCGGCGCGCGCAAGGGCCTGTTCTACTACTGGCCCGCGCTGCTGCTCACGCTGCCAGCGCTCGCGTGGGCGCTGTGGCGGCGAACGCGCCACGCAGTTCCCGTTGTCCTCGGCCTCTTCGCCACGGCGTGGGTCACCAGCGCCTGGTGGAACTGGTACTACGGCCACGGCTACGGCATGCGGCCTTTGCTCGATGTGCTGCCCGTGTGCGCGCTGCTCATCGCGGCATGGCTGAACGCACGCGCGCCCTGGCCGCGCACGGCGTTGATGGCGCTCTCCTTTCCGCTGATCCTGCTGCAGCTCTTCCAGGCCTGGCAGTTCCAGGCGGGCATCATCCATCCGTTCAACATGGACCGCGAGAAGCACGCGCTCATCTTCCTGCGCACCGGCGATGAGGCGAAGCATCGTTTCGGTGATGCGAACGTGGCCGAGCTCTTCGCGCCGCATGGCATGGACACGCTCGCCTGCACCTCGCTCTCCGGCGATTCTACACTCCACCTCAGCGGGTCATGGCAGCACTCGCCAGCCCTTCGCCTCAGCAGTGATCGTCTCCCCGCCGGCCGCCAGCTCTTCGCCGACATCGAGCTCACCCGCCGTGCCATCGACCCCTATGCCTCCGACACCGCGCTGCTGGTCTTCACCTACACCGCTGGCGACCATCAACGCATGCACGAGTCCTTCGCGATGAACGACATCCGCCGCATCGACGACAGGCGGTGGCGGCACTGGCGCCATGCCTTCAACATGCCGAGCGCCGAGCCGGGCGAGGAGGTGTCCATCTACCTGTGGCAGCCCGGCCGTGGCCGCATCGAGGTGCGCGACCTGCGCGTGACGCTGCGCGCGGTGCGCGATCAGTAGGCCCGCACGTTCCTGCCCTCGCGGAAATTGATGTAGGCGCGGTTCACCACGCGGTTGCCGCCGGGCGTGGGGTAGTTGCCCGTGAAGTACCAATCGCCCGTGTGCTGCGGGCAGGCGGCATGAAGGCCCTCGATGCTCTGATAGACCAGGCGCACCTCGGCGTTGATGCCTTCGGGCGTGAGCAGCTCGGCGATCTTGTCACTGATCTGCTGCGCGGTGAAGGGCTCGTAGATGGCCTGCACCACGTTCTGCTGCTCGTGCAGTGGGCGGCCCACCATGGCCAGCGCGCGGTCGTGCGCATCGTCGAGGATGTTCTCCTGCTTGGTCTCCTGCATCAGCGCAATGGCGGCGCGGAAGGCCACGAGGTCGCCCATCTTGGCCATGTCGATGCCGTAGCAATCGGGGTAGCGGATCTGCGGCGCGCTGCTCACCACCACGATGCGCTTGGGGCCGAGGCGGTCGAGCATCTTGAGGATGCTCTGCTTGAGCGTGGTGCCGCGAACGATGCTGTCGTCGATCACCACAAGGCTGTCGATGCCAGGGCGCACCGTGCCGTACGTGATGTCATAGACGTGCGCCACCAGGTCGTCGCGGTCGTTGTCGTTGGTGATGAATGTGCGCAGCTTGGCATCCTTGATGGCCACCTTCTCCAAGCGCGGGCGCATGGCGAGGATGGCGCGCAGCTGCTCGGGGTCGGGCGATGCGCCCAGTTCGAGGATGCGGCGCTCCTTGATCGCATTGAGGCGGTCCTCCATCTCCTTCATCATGCCGTAGCACGCCACTTCGGCGGTGTTGGGGATGAAGCTGAACACGGTGTTCTCCAGGTCGTGGTCAACCGCGTCGAGGATGGCGGGGCAGACGCTGCGGCCCAGAGCGATGCGCTCCTGATAAACATCGCGATCGCTGCCACGGCTGAAGTAGATGCGCTCGAAGCTGCACGCGCGCTTCTCCAACGGCTCACGCACCAGCTGCTCGGCGTAGCTGCCATCCTTCTTGATGATCAGGGCATGGCCCGGCGTGAGCTCGCGCACTTCCTCGGTGCGCACGTTGAAGGCGGTCTGGATGGCGGGGCGCTCGCTGGCCACCACCACCATCTCGTCGTCGGCGTACCAGTAGGCGGGGCGGATGCCGCTGGGGTCGCGCAGCACGAAGGCATCGCCGTGGCCCATCATGCCGGCCAGCGCATAGCCGCCGTCGAAATCCAAGGCGCTGTTCACGAGGATCTGCCGCACGTCCAACTGCTCGGCGATCTTCTGGGTGATCTGCTTCTCGTTGTACCCGAGCAGGCGATGGTGCGCGGCGATGCGCTCGTTCTCCACGTCGAGGAAATGGCCGATCTTCTCCAGCACCGTCATGGTGTCGGAGCGCTCCTTGGGGTGCTGTCCGATGGAGACGAGCAGGTCGAAGAGCTCATCGACATTGGTCATGTTGAAGTTGCCGGCCACCACCAGATTGCGCGTGAGCCAGTTGTTGAGGCGGCGGCGCGGGTGGCAATTCTCCAGGCCCTGGTTGCCGAAGGTGGCGTACCGCAGGTGGCCGAGCAGCACCTCGCCGGCGAAGGGCATCCGCTGCTTCAGGCGCTCGGCATCGGTGGCGGCGGCAGGGTCTTGCGCGACGGTTTCGGCGTAGCCCCTGTCCACCTTTGCGAAGAGCTTGCGGATCGCATCCTTGTCGGTGCTGCGCTCGCGGTCGATGAAGTTGAGGCCGGGCGCCGGGTCGATCTTGATGCTGGCGATGCCCGCGCCATCCTGGCCGCGGTTGTGCTGCTTCTCCATGAGCAGGTAGAGCCGCTTCAACCCGTAGAGGGCCGAACCGTACTTGTCCTGGTAGAAACTGAGGGGCTTGCGGAGGCGGATGAGCGCGATGCCGCACTCGTGCTTGATGGCGTCGCTCATGGGTGGCCTGGCAGGGCCGGCCAAAAGTACCGAACTGCGTGGTGGCCCGGCTCGTCGCAGCAGCTTCCCGGCCAAGCAACTTCAAGCCGTGAGGGCCTGTCTTCACCCCGTACTTTGGCCCTTAGCGTTCAGGCCCTTGCGCGTACTTGCACTCATATCGCTCCTGGTTCTGGCTGCGTCTGCGGTCGGGGCGCCGCCCAAGGCCATGTTCGTGGAGAACAAAGGGCAGTGGCCAGAGCAGGTGCTCTACCGCGCCCTGATCCCCGGCGGGGCCCTATTCGTGGAGCGCTCCGCCTTCACCTACGTGCTCTTCTCCGACAGCCCCTTGCGGCACCACGGACATGGACGCGACAGCCACGATCACGCGGACGAAGGCAAGGCGCATGCGTACCGGGTGCATTTCGAAGGAGGAAGCGCCCGCTTCAACCAAGGAACGCTCGCGCAACCGCATTTCGAGAACCACTTCATCGGCAGCGACCCCGCGCATTGGGGAACCGGATGCGGCGTCTTCGGCGAAGTGATGCTCGATGACATCTGGCCGGGCATCGATTTGCGCATCAGCGGGAAGGACGGCATCAAGTACGATTTCATCGTGGCGCCGGGCACCGACCCGCAGCAGGTGCGGCTGCGCTATGAAGGCCATGAGAAGCTGGTGCTCCGCAACGGCGAGGTGCGCGTGGTCCTGAGCACGGGCGAAGTGGTCGAAGGCGCTCCAGTGGGATACATGCAGCCTCTCCTGTCGGCCGACTGCGTGAACGGTTTCGCGAAAGTCGAGTATGGCGAGCTGGCGCCACGAGCGCTCCGCTATGTGCTCGAAGGCGATGTGGTCTCGTTCGACGTGCGCAGCGTGACCGATACGCGGCTCATCATCGACCCCGTGCTCACCTTCGGCAGCTACAGCGGCAGCACGGCGGACAACTTCGGCTACACCGCCACCTACGACGGCAGCGGCCACCTCTACGGCGGCGGCATCGTGTTCAACGTGGGCTATCCGCTCACGGTGGGCGTGCTGCAGGGCTTCTTCGGCGGTGGCACCATCGATGTGGGCATCAGCAAGTGGACGCCCGATGGCAGCGCGCTGGAATGGAGCACTTACCTGGGCGGCGCGGGCAACGAGAGCCCGCACAGCATGGTGGTGAATGCGCAGGATGAGCTCTTCGTGTTCGGCTCCACGGGCTCATCCGATTTCCCCACGACGCCGGGCTGCTTCGATGGCACTTACAACGCGGGCGGCGGCTTATTGAGCTGGTCCAACATCCTGGGCGGTTACGGTTTCTCGCACACCAACGGCACCGACATCTATGTGTCGCACTTCAACGCAAGCGCCACCGCGCTGGTGGGCAGCACCTACCTGGGCGGCACCGGAACGGATGGACTGAATAATTCCACGCTGCTCACCCACAACTACGGCGATCACTTCCGTGGCGAGATCGCGCTCGATGCCGCAGGCAACCCGGTGGTGGCCACCAGCACGCGCAGCACCGACATGCCCACCTCACCCGGCGCCCCCCAAGCCGCGAACGGCGGCGGGCAGGATGCCTATCTGGCTCGGCTCAATCCCAATCTGACCAACCTGCTGTTGGGCACGTACCATGGCGGCTCAGGCGATGACTCCGGCCTGGGCGTGCAGTTCGATTCCGCCGGGCGCATCTTCGTGGCAGGCGGCACCAGCAGCGCCAACCTCCCGGTGCCTGGCGCGCCGTTCGATGCGAGCTTCAACAATGTCACCGACGGCTACATCGCACGTTACTCCGCAGCGGGCAACGCGCTGCTCTCGTGCACCTTCACCGGCACCGACAATTACGACCAGTGCTACTTCGTGCAGCTTAACATCACCGATGAGGTCTTCGTGGTGGGGCAGACGCACGGTGCGTACCCCGTTACCCCGGGCAAGTACACCAATGCGGGCAGCTCCCAGTTCGTGCACAAATTCAGCAACGACCTCGGCACTTCGCTCTGGAGCACGCGCATCGGCAACGGAAGCGCCAATCAGGATCTGAGCCCGACAGCCTTCCTGGTGAGCGATTGCGGCCAGGTCTACCTGAGCGGCTGGGCGGGCTCCACCAACTCCAACGCGGGGAACAACAACAGCACCACCACAGGTTCGCCCGTCACCAGCGATGCCTTCCAGGGCGCCACCAGCGGCAGCGACATGCACTTGATGGTGCTCGCCCCGGAGGCCACCGCGCTGGCCTACGCCACCTTCTTCGGCGGCAACAGCGCCGAGCACGTGGACGGTGGAACAAGCCGCTTCGACAAGAACGGCACCGTGTACCACGCGGTGTGCGCAGGCTGCGGCTCGCAGGACGACTTCCCTACCACGCCTGGGGCATGGAGCAACACGAACAACAGCTTCAACTGCAACCTCGGCGTGTTCAAGTTCGACCTCAGCCCCGCGCAGGCCATCATCGGCATCAATGGTCCGGATGTGATCTGCGCGGGCGCCAACGCGCAGTTCACCAACAACAGCGTGGGCGGCACCGATTACCTCTGGAACTTCGGCGATAACAGCCCCACCACCACCGTGCAGGCGCCCGCGCACATCTACACCACGCCCGGCGAGTACACCGTGACCATGGTGCTCAGCGACAACAGCGGCTGCGCGCCGGGAGACACCGCAATTCTCCTCATCACCGTGCTCCCGCTGCCCGTGGCCGTGGTGGATCCCGTGGTGCCCATCTGCCCTGGCGCGGCTACTCCATTGAACGCGAGCGGCGGGCTCACCTACAGCTGGTCGCCGGCCACGGGACTGAGCGCCACCAATATCCCAGACCCCATCGCATCGCCTGCCATCACCACGCTCTATACCGTGACCGTGAGCGATGCCTGCGGCAGCGACAGCGAGCAGCTCACCGTCACGGTCATCGTGCCCGCGTACACCCTCACGCCCGACACGAACATCTGCCTCGGCGCCACCATCACCTTGCAGGCCACCGGCGGAGACAGCTATGCCTGGCAGGCCGACCCTACGCTCAGCAGCACGGTCATCGGCGATCCGGTGGCCTCGCCCGATACGGTCACCACGTACTACGTCACCATCACCACGCCCGATGGCTGCGTTGTCTCTGATTCGGTGAGCGTGGGCGTGTACTTCGCGCCGCCCGTGCCGCAACTGGCGGATACGGCCATCTGCTTCGGCACCTCGGCGCAGCTTGTGGCCACGCCCGCAGACTACTACGCTTGGCAGCCCGCAGACGGCATCATCACGCTCAACGTGCAATCGCCGATCGTGTCGCCCACGGTGCCCACCACATACATCGTGTACCTCGAGAACGCATGCGGTTCGCTCACCGACAGCGCCTTCGTGGACCTCATCTACGTGACCGCCGATGCCTGGCCCGACACGCTGGTGTGCCCCGGTTATCCGGTGCCCTTGGGCGCCTCCGGCGGAATCACCTACGCGTGGACGCCTGCCGCAGGGCTCACGAGCGCGAGCATCGCCGACCCCATCGCCACGCCGGAATCGAGCACGCTCTACCAAGTGGTGGCCTTTGATGCCATTGGCTGCAGCGATACGGCCTTCGCGTTCGTGGAACTGCGGCCTTGGCCAATGGTGGATGCCGGGCCGGACATGCTCATCGAGTACGGCATCGTCGTGCAGCTCACCGCTTCGGGCAACGGCACCTGGACATGGTCGCCCACCGCCGGGCTGAGCGACCCGCTGAGCATGTCGCCCAACGTGAGGCCGGAGGAGACCACCACG
>CAZFBP010000069.1:11424-12340 GCA_964517255.1 uncultured Chryseobacterium sp. | reverse complement strand
CGCGCCGTGCGGCCCACGCGGTGCACGTAGTCCTCCGGGTCCTTCGGCACATCGTAGTTGATCACCAGGTCGATGTCGTCGATGTCGATGCCCCGGCTCACCACGTCGGTGGCCACCAGCACGCGCAGCTTGCGGTTGCGGAACGCGAGCATGGTCTCCTCGCGCTCGCTCTGGTCCAGGTCGCTGTGCATGCCGCGGCTGTTGAACCCGCGCTTCTGCAAGTGACGGTTGAGGTTCTTCACCTCCACCTTGCGCCCGGCGAAGATCACGATGCTGGTGGCTTCATTCGTGTTGAGGATGTGCTCCAGCGCTGCGGCCTTCTGCATGTCGAAGACCACGTAGGCCTGCTGGTCCACGCCCTCGGCGGGCTTGCTCAGCGCGATGGTGATCTCCACGGGCTCGTGCAGCACCTGCTTGGCCAGCTCGCGGATCGCGGGCGGCATGGTGGCGCTGAACATCAGGGTCTGCCGTTCGGCGGGGAAGAACTTGATGATGCGCTTGATGTCGTCGATGAAGCCCATGTCGAGCATGCGGTCGGCCTCATCGAGCACGAGGAACTCGAGCCCCTTCACCGGCACGTAGCCCAGGTTGAGGTGGCTCAGCAATTTGCCCGGCGTGGCCACCACCACTTCCACGCCGCTGGTGAGGGCCTGCTTCTGCTGGTCGAAGGTGGCGCCATCGCTGCCGCCGTAGAGCGGTATGCTGGTGATGGGCGTGTAGTACGCGATGGCCTGCATCTGCTGATCGATCTGCAGGGCCAGCTCGCGCGTGGGCACCACGATGATGGCGCGGATGCTGCCTTCCTCCCTGGCCTTGTAGCCGGTGATCACATCGATCAGGGGGAGGAGGAAGGCGGCTGTCTTGCCGGTGCCGGTCTGCGCGCAGGCGATCAAGTCGCGGTGGTCGAGGACGGAAG
>CAZFBP010000069.1:0-11414 GCA_964517255.1 uncultured Chryseobacterium sp. | reverse complement strand
GGCCTGCTGCTGGATCGGCGTGGGCACCCTGATGTTCATGGCATCGAGGCCCTGCAAGAGGTCGTCGCTGATGCCGAGAGAATGGAAATCCATGCGGTGTGGTGGGGCGTTGGCGGAGAATCCCGCCGATTCGCGCGGAGCGGCCGCGCTGATAGCGGGGCGCAAGATAGAAGGCGGTGCAGGCTCAGGACGCCTTGCGCAGGGCGAGGCTGTCGGGCGCCAGCACCAGGCACGTGGTCTGGCGCAGGCCGTCCTGCACGGTGAGCGCGCCGATGAGCTGGTCGGCCAGCGCGCGCATCAGCTCGGTGCCGAAGGAGGACTCGCGCTCATGCTGTGGCAGCCGTGCGCCATCGTCGCAGTAACGCAGCTCCAAGCGCTCGCCCGCTGCGCGCAGCACGATGTGGATGGTGCCGTGCGCATCGGGGGCGATGCCGTGCTTGATGGTGTTGGTGAGCAACTCGTTCACGATCAGGCTCAGGGGCATGAGTTCGTTGGCATTCAGCTGCACCGCATCGGCATCAACGACGATGGAGATCCGATCATGACGTCCGTGCGCCACGAGCACATGGCGGCCGAGTTCCTCGAGGTGGCCGCCAATGGGGATTGCCGTGTCGTCGCCGATGCGGTAGATGGCCGCGTGCACCAGGGCCATGGCGCGCAGGCGACCCCGGGCATCGCGCATCGCGCGCTCGGCGGCGATATCGCGCAAGGCGCCGCATTGCATCTGCAGCACCGCGTCAATCGCCTGCAGGTTGTTCTTCAGGCGGTGGTGCATCTCGCCCAAGGCCAGCCCTTGGCGCTCTTCGCGCATCAGGGCCTCGGCCAGGCGCATGTTCTGGCGCTGCAGGTCCATGTTGCGCGCGGCGATCTCCTCCTTGTGCCTGGCGATCACCTGGTTCTTCAGGCCGCTGCGGCGGGCGGATCGGCGTGCTCTGCCGATGAGCAGCAGCAGCGCGACAGACATGGCCAGCAGGAGCGAGGCCGCGACCAGGAGCTTCCGGTTGCTCGCCTGCTCGTCCGTGAGCGCGGTCTCGGCTTGGTCGGCGCGGGTCTTCAACCGTTCCTCATCCTGCTCCTTCGCCTGCAGTTCATGCACCACCTGCATGCCGGCCAGGGCCAGGTCGCTCGTGGCCTTGTCTGCCGAATCGCGCGCCGCGTTGATGCGCACCAGCCACTCGTGCGCGGCCTGCCAGTCGGATCGGGCGGTGGCTACGGCATGCTTGGCTTGCAAGAGCCGAAGCTGCTTGCGCGCGATGCCAGCGTCCGTGGGCATCTGCCTGGCCGAATCGATGCGGGCCTCGGCCTCGCTGTAGCGCCCGGTGCCTGTGGCCAGCGCGGCCTGATCAAGGAGAAGACCGAAGCGGTCGCTGGGCGTCCCCCCTGAACGAATGGGTCTCTCCGCTGCAGCAAGGTAGGGGATGGCGTCGCCGAAACGGCGCTGCGCGATCAGCGCTTTCGCGACATGCTGGCGCGCGCGGGCCTGATCAAGTGCGGGAAGCTGTGCTGCGTTCGTGAGCGCGCGCTCGGCGCCTTGCACCACCTCGGCGAAACGTCCGGCGCGCAAGAGGACTTCCATGAGGAATACCTCGTTGCGGGCCATGGCATCGCGATCGTGCGCGGCCGATGTGACCGCGAGGGCCAGACGTGCCTGCTCGATCGCCTTGTCCATGCGATCATTGGCTTGGTAGGCCATCGAGAGTTCGCGCAGGTCCTCCGCCAGGCGGCGTTGATCGCCCAGTTGCCGGGCCAGATCAACAGCGCGCAGCGTGCTCGTGAGGTGATCTGGGAGCAGACCCAATTTGTACTGCACCGCGCGTTGGACGCAGAGCGCATCGTGCAACAGTTCATCCTGGCCCGATTGCTCGGCCATGCGCACGGCGTTGGCCGCATAAGCCACTGCGCCGGTGGGATCGTGCTCTAGATTGCGCTGAGCGAGGCGGCAGAGCACCCCGGCTCGCTCTTCGGGCGTGGCGTCAGAGTCGAGCAGGTAGCGCAGGCTGTCGCGCACATCGGAGGCCTTCGCCGCCCAGCCAAGGGCGAGGAACAAGGCGAAGAACGAGGTACGGGCAAGTGTGCGCCAGCGCATGGCGCCTTGGTACGTTCGGGAGCACAAGGGGTTGCGGAGGGGCGCCCGTATGTTCGCAGCATGCGCGTGAAGGTGGAAGTCTGCGTGACCTCGGTTCCGGAAGCGAAGGCTGCGGAAGCATGCGGTGCCGATGGCGTGGAACTGTGCACCTGGTTGGCCTGCGGCGGGGTTACCCCCAGCTCGGGGCTGGTGGACTCGGTGCGCGGATCGGTGCAATTGCCGGTGCGCGTGCTGGTGAGGCCCAAACCGGGCGGATTCGTGCACGAAGCAGCTGAGCTGCATGCCTTGCTCATCGATGCCGAGATCCTCGGCGGTGGCGCCATTGGATTGGTGACCGGCGGATTATTGGCCAATGGCAATATGGATGTCGAATTGATGCGCACCGTGAAGAAGGCAGCGCCTGAGAGCGAAATCACCTTCCACCGTGCGATAGACCAGGCACGTGATCCCCTTGCCGTGTTGGAGGCGTGCGCGTCGATTGGCGCGCATCGGATCCTCACCTCCGGGGCACGCACCTTGGCCATGGATGGCGCGGCAATGATCGGGCAATTGGTTCAACAAGCCGGTGAGCGTGTGATGATCGCAGCCGCGGGTGGCATCAACCCCGCGAACGTGGTGGAGCTGGTTGAACGAACCGGTGTCACCGAGGTGCATTTCGCCGCGCAATTGCCCAGTGCGAACCGAGCGGTAGGCGCGTCGATGAGCTCTACGAACGAAGGCGTGAGCATCGAGACGGTGCCGGATCGCGCCAAGATCGAAGCGGTGCTCAACGCGTTGGTGAAAGCCGGGCTCAGATGAGGTCCTGGTCGGGGGTTGCGGGTTGGTTGTGGTTGGGGGTTGGCGCTGCCATCGCTCAAGAGCGGCATTACCCGCTGAATGACGGCTGGCAGTTCCAACAGGTGGGGAAGGAGCACTGGTACAGTGCCGAAGTGCCAGGGGGCGTGCAGACCGATATGCTGCGGCACGGCTTGATCCCCGACTTCATGCAGGGCAGTAACATCGACAGCGTGCAGTGGGTCGAGAACGAGGATTGGATCTACAAGCGCACGATCCTTGTCACCGATGCCTTGTTGAAGCACGGCCACCTCGATCTGGTCTTCAAAGGGCTCGACACGTTCGCGGAGGTCTATATCAACGATTCATTGATCGGCAAAGCGGACAACATGTTCCGCACATGGGAGTGGCCCATCAAGTCAACGCTGCGTGCAGGTGAGAATGAATTGAAGGTCATCTTCCGCAGCCCGATCAAGGAAGGCGCGAAGCTGCGCGAGGCCTACGGCATCCAACTGCCGCACGACAGCGATCCCAGCGGCGTGAGCCCCTACATCCGCAAGGCGGCCTACCAATTCGGCTGGGACTTCTGCCCAAGGTTGGTGACGAGCGGGATCTGGCAGGAGGTGGAGCTGAGGGGGTGGAGTCAATCGCGCTTCAACTCCTTTGAGGTGATGGCCCAGCCGCGAGGTGATTCACTGTCCTTGTTCCTGCGCACCCATTTGTCTGAACCGTCAAATGGAACGGTCCGATTCTGCCTCGACATGAACGTGCTTGGAGTAGTCCCGATCAGCAATGTGGATGGTACAGGCTTCGCCGGGTATCGGGCAACAGTTCCCTTGCCAGATCGATGGTGGCCCAATGGCTCCGGTCAAAGGCCCTTGCATGACATCCGCGCAGATCTCATGGACGAGAGCGGAGGTCTGATCCAGCGGTCTGTCAAGAGAACCGGCTTCCGCACAATTGAGCTTGTGCAGGACAGGGACAGCATCGGCGCGCAGTTCAACTTCCGGGTGAATGGCCATGGCATCTTCATCAAGGGATGCAATGTGGTGCCGCCGAACCTGCTTGTCTCGGAGAGTATGGACAGCACATGGGTCGCGCTGGTGCGCATGATGCAGGCCGCGAGCATGAACATGGCGCGCATTTGGGCGGGTGGCGTTTATCCACCTGATGCATTCTTCGATGCATGCGATACCGCTGGCATATTGGTATGGCAGGACTTCATGGTTGGCAACATGGTGCCTGGGGGACGCGATTTCCTGGACAATGTCTCGATTGAGGCGAGCGAGCAGCTTGGTCGCCTGCGGCACCATCCATCTCTGGCGCTCCTATGCGGCGACAATGAATTGGCTGTAGCGTGGGAGAATTGGGGCTGGCAGCAACGCTATGCGCTTCACGGAGTGGATTCCATGCGGATCAAGGACGACTATGATGAACTTCACCGGAGGCTCGGAATCGACACGCGGTATGTCGGGATCGATTACACGCCTACCTCCCCCCTCAGCAATTGGGGATCCACCGCAGGCCTCCGTTCCGGCGACCTCCACTACTGGGGCGTGTGGCACGGCGACAGCACCTTCTCCAGTTTCAAGAATAATGTGGGCCGCTTCGTGAGCGAATGGGGTTTCCAGAGCTACCCCGATAGCGCGCTCATGGCCAAGTATATCCCCCCGGACAGCCTCTACCTAGGTTCGCCAGCGGTGGCGCGATTGCAGCGCAGCTACAAGTCCGACCGGCCCATCTGGGAAGCCATCGAGCGTGAACTGGAGGAGGAGCGACCCACCACTTTGGGCGGCTTCATTGAAGCGAGCCAGCGCGCGCAGGCCAAAGCCTACAAGATGGCCATTGATGCCCACATGGATGCCCGTCCGCATTGCATGGGCACCCTGCTTTGGCAACTGAACGATTGCTGGCCGGGACCAAGCTGGAGCATCATCGATTACAAGGGCCATCCGAAGCCGGCGTACGAGGCGGTGAAGGCGGCCTTCGCCAAGCCGTGAGGCCGGGCGCACCGGGCTTCCAACAAGAGCTGTTGACAGGTTGTTGCCCGGGAACAGTCCGGCAATCCCAAAAAACTACCTTCGGCGCCAACTCAACGGACCTAAACCCAAGACCATGTCTCGACTTGGACGCCTGACCAGCGCGCTGCTGGGCTTCACCCTGATCGGCCTCACCAACGCCTACGGCCAAGGCAACTGCCAGAACGCTACCCAGTACCCTGGCGGCACGATCACTCCCGATGCCGGTGGCGCGGTGACCACCATCTCCACCTGCAGCTTTGAGGTGGAGTATTCACATGTTTCTGGAATCCAGTCAGGTGCCACCTACCGCTTCACGCTGGGTTCCGAGGGCTACATCACCGTGCGTGAAGGAACATTCGATGGCCCTGTGATCGCGCAAGGCTATCACGTCGTGGATGCCGTGGCCACGGGAACTGCCGACCTGTTCCCGCACTGGACCATCGACGAGACCTGCGCTACCCAGACCAACTGCGTGGAGACCACCGTGCAATTCTTCGGTGATTGCGCGCCTGTGCTCGCCTCTGCACTAGTGGTGGAAGATTGCGCCGGCGGTTTCTTCATGATCCAGGTGGATGTGCTGAGCTTGGGCGACGGCAGCAGCGTGACCATCACCTACGACGTGTTCGGCGCCGTGAACAGCGTTCCGGGCGCAGGCTTGGGCATCACCGAGATCGGGCCGTTCTTCCCCGGTGAGGAAGTGCTGATCCTGGTGGAGCACGAGACCAATCCGGCCTGTAGCATGGACCTGGGCCTCTTCATGGAGACCGGCGAGTGCCCGGTGTACATCTTCTGCGGCCAGGGCGCGCAATCCTTCAGCCATTGCTACCAGAACGATGCGGTGAAAGTGTGGAACTACAGCTCCTTGGGCGGCAGCGGCTCCTTGGTGCTCGACTTCATCGATGGCAACATCGAGGGCGCCTTCAACGACGTGCTTACCATCTACGACGGCACCGACAACACGGGTCCGATCCTGTGGCAGCATACGGCACAGGTCGACTTCGACCTGAGCTCCGTGTTCGTCGCGAGCACCACCGGTTCCATCCACATGGAACTGGTCAGCGGCCAGTTCAACTCGTGCCAGGATGGGCAGTACCAGACCTGGAACTGGCAGGTGGAATGCCTGAACTGCCAGCTGCCAGCTGCCACCGCCACCAACGTGGATGACTGCGTGAACAACAGCTTCAACGTGCCCGTTGACGTGACCAGCACCGGCGATGGCGCCACGGTGACGATCGTCTATTCCGTGAATGGCGGCACGCCCGTGTTCCTGACCGGCATCGGCGTGGGTATCACCGACCTGGGCCCCTTCACGGTCAACGACCTCGTCTCGGTCTTCGTGCAGCACGAAAGCGATCCCACCTGCAACATCGAACTTGGGGTGATCACCGATGGCGGCGATTGCCCCAACCTGATCACTTGCGGCGCGCAGCCCCTGATCGAGACCTACTGCTATGTGGCCAACGACTTCCATAGCTGGAGCTACCAGTCGATCGGAACCGGCACGCTGCGGCTCCGGTTCAACCGGGGCACCATTGAGAGCCACACCTGGGAGGACCTGCGGATCTACGACGGCATCGACAACAGCGGCACCCCTGTCTTCGAGCACCTCCAGTTCCTCACCTACAACCTGGGCCCGGTGGGAAGCGCCGTCAACAACACCTTCCCCGACTATTACGGCATCGAGATCTACAGCGTGACCGGCAACCTGTACATGGAGATGAGCTCAGACGGATCCGTGCAGTGCGGCGACCCGTTCCCCAACACCAGCTACGATAGCTGGGAGTGGGAAGTGGTCTGCCTGGATTGCGCCATCCCGCAAGGCACCGTGACCGTGGTGGACGATTGCGCGAACGACCAGTTCAGCCTCGATGTGGACGTGACCAGCACCGGCGATGGCACCACGGCATCGGTGATCTACACGGTGGATGGAGGCGCGCCCACCACGCAGACCGGCCTTCCGCTTGGCGTGACCACGGTGGGTCCGTTCAACTTCGGTGAGATCATCAACGTGATCCTGGCGCACGAGAGCAACGACCTGTGCAACATCTCCAAGGGCGACTTCACCGATACGGGCACCTGCCCCGAGCTCATCACCTGCGGAACGCCCTTCGATGTGAGCTATTGCTTCGCCAATAACAACGATGTGCGCTGGTACTTCCAGGGCACGGGCACCTTCCCGCTGGGCGTGCTCTTCACGAGCGGCACCGTCTTCGCCGGCGACCAGATCATGGTGTACGATGGTCCGGACATCAACGCGCCGCTGATCTACGCGGGCAACGGCAACGCCACCGACATCACGGGCCTCTTCTTCTACACCACCAACCCGCAGCACCGCCTCTGCGTGCGCGTGCTCGCCAACGGCTTCACCGACTGCGCCACCAGCGCCACGCAGGACCCCGTGGAATTCACCGTGGATTGCCTGGACTGCGTGCCGCCCACGGCCACTTACAGCATCGTGCAGGATTGCCTGAACTTCCAGTACTCGATCGCGGTGAACATCACCAGCCTGGGCAGCGCAAGCAGCATGGAGATCACCAACACCGGTGGCGCCTCCACGGTCACGGCGAATGCTCCGGGCACCTACACGGTGGGCCCCTTCACCAGCGGCTCATCGAACGCCGTGACGGTCGTGAACGCGTCGAACAGCCTCTGCAACATCACCTCTGGCAACCTGGTGAACCCGCTCTGCCCCACCTTCCTCTGCGGATCGGCGCCGCTCACGGAGACCTATTGCTACATCAATAGCGACAACCACGCATGGGCCTGGGAGGCGCCATCGGCCGGTGCCACGCTCAACCTTGCATTCCTCATCGGAACCGTGGAA
The DNA here is from genome assembly GCA_964517255.1 of uncultured Chryseobacterium sp. Classification (GTDB taxonomy): domain Bacteria; phylum Bacteroidota; class Bacteroidia; order Flavobacteriales_F; family PHOS-HE28; genus PHOS-HE28. Next base: position 3,709 of record CAZFBP010000069.1, on the reverse strand, counting down.
TCGAACACCTTCGACGACTTGATCATCTACGATGGCCCTGACGCGAACAGCCCGATCCTCTTCAGCCATGGCGCGGCGAGCAGCAACCTCGGCCCCACAGGAAGCGCCGTGCTCTCGGCGGGCTTCATTTACGAGACCGTGAACGTGAACTCCACAGGCCAGAACCTGTACATGACCTTCACCAGCGATGGATCAGTAGGCTGCTCGAGCAGTACGAATTACGACGAGTGGGAGTGGGAGGTGACCTGCACCGGCTGCGCTGCGCCCGGCGTGAGCTACAACCTGGTGCCCGATTGCCTGCACCGCCGCTACAAGACCGAGGTGATCATCACCAACGCGCCGAGCGCCGATGGCCTGACGATTGAGAACATGCTCACCAGCCAGAGCCAGACCGTGACCAATACGGGCATCTATGAGTTCGGGCCCTACTTCACGGACTCCATCGCCATCTTCGGCATCACCGACCTGAGCGAGCCCGGCTGCACCTACCTCAGCGATACGCTCTCCTACCCGAGCGATAGCTGCATCATCGCTTCGTGCGGGTTCGACAACTACGAGTACTGCTACGAGAATGACGAGGATCGCTGGTACACCTACCAGTCCGTGTTCCCGGTGCCTACCACGATCAACTTCCTGCAGGGCCAGATGCTCGCCGGCGACCGCATCCAGGTGTACAACGGCTCCAACGAGACCTCTACGCTGCTCTATCAGGGCAACAACGGCGGCAACCTGACCGGCTTCGCGGTGAACTCGCAGAACGCCAACTACACGATTACGCTGCGCATCGAGTCGAACGCCGCAGGCTCCTGCGACGATGGCTTGGTGCCCATCCCGTTGCGCTGGACCGTGGGCTGCGGCGCCGTGGGGATTGGCGAGGAGAATGCCGAAGGCTTCAGCGTGCATCCCAACCCCACATCGGGCGAGTTGTACATCACCATCGGCCAGGCCGCCGGCACGGGCCGTGTGCGCGTACTCGACATGAGCGGCCGCGCCGTGATCGATGCGCAACTCACCAACCTCAGCGCAGGCTCCGTGGCCACCTTGGACATGAGCCGCCTGCAGAGCGGGCAGTACGCCGTGCAGGTGAGCACCTCCGGCTGGGCCCGCACGCAGCGCGTGGAAGTGATGCGCTGATCGAACACCTGTTCATTCACGAAGCCCCGGAGCCCGTGCTCCGGGGCTTCGTGGTTCATGACGATTGTAGCGGACGGCGCCTTCGTACACTCGAGCATTCTCGAGCCCGAGTGACTGGCGTTCTCTTGCGGGCTTCCCGTCCGAGCTTTCAGGCTTTTCGCGCCAGCAGTCCCAGCATCAGCCCGAAGAAGAGCACGCCGGCCTGCACCTCCAGCACCGATTCCACCGCAGCGTTGAGCAGGAAGAGCAGCGCGAAGAGCGTGAGCAGCGCGTTCCGTCTGTGCAGCGCCATGGCCAGCGGCACGATGCCGACGACCAGCGTGAGCAGAAGGCCCAACCAGCCCAAGGCCACGCCGCCTTGCAGGAATTGCGAATGGCTATTGAGGCGGCGCTCAAGCGCAGGGGCCGCGCCCTTGGCCTCGTAGCAGCCCGCGAGCGCATGCTTGATATCGCCGGTGCCAGCGCCGAATGGGTCGGCGGCGATCAGCTCTGCGCTGCAGATCCAGGCCACCAAGCGCATCTCGCTGCCGCCGCTCGAAGAGTAGATGGCCGGATCGCCCTCGCGCGCCAGCTCCACGGCATCCAGCGCTGCCCGCATGCGATCCATCACCACCGTGCCGCCCCGGCTCGCGGCGAGCACGGCGACAACGGCAGCAACCGCCACCGCGATCCTGCCCGCCGTCGCGAAGCGCCGCAGCGCGCCGATCGCAAGCCAGAGCAGCACCAGGCCAAGGCCCAGCGCGCCGCTCTTACTGGCCAGCAAGCCGATGAAAACGGACAGGGACAGGGCCGCACCAATCCACAGCGCACGCTCGCGCAGGCTCAGTCCTTTCACGTTCATCAGATGATGACCCGCGTACGCCACGCACCAGCACGCGTACCACGCGGCGTAGCTCGGATGCAGCTCGAAGGAGAGCGCGCTCTGGCTGAAGCAGCCCTCGCCGCCGTTCATCGCGCAGTACCCTGCCTTGGCGAGGCTGAGGCCGAAGGCCGCCAGATTCCCAACAGTGAAGGCCAGCATGCTCTCGTGCGATCCTTCGGCGCGCAGGCTCACCAAGGTCGACGCCGCGATGGGAAGCAGGACAAGCCCAGCCTTGATCTGCAGATCGAAGAGGCCGAAGGCGAGATCGGTTGTCCAGAGCATGCCGGTGAGATGCAGGGCATAGAGCGCATACAGCGGCCAGATCGACCGCCAGTCGATCATAGGGCGCACGAGCCACGCGAGCGCCAGCAGCAGCACGGTGGCCAGGGCCATGGGCACCGGCACCCACGTCCCGCTAATGGGCAACAGCACGCAGAGCAAGAGCCAGCACCAGTAGGCGGTAGCGCGCAGCCGCTGATCGGGGAGGAATTGCCCGTTGCTCACGGCGTGAAGGAAGCGCAAGCCCGGCAAACAGCCATGAACTGGTTCGCAGGGCGGCACAAAGAGCCTTCGCCGAGCACAGCCCCTTCAACCGCATCGTCGATCTTCGCGACCGCTTGAAGCTGCCCATCACCATCGGCTATCTCACCATCGAGGATCCGCGCGACCGCCGCACCTGGTCGGGCATCCATCATTTCCTGCTGGCCGAATTGGAGCGCCGCGTTGAGCGCGTGGAACTCATCGGTCCACTGCCGGAGCCTTTCACCGTGAAATGCGCACGCGCGCTGAATCAGATACTCCTCCGCGTGCCGGGCAAGCGCTTCAACTGGCGCGCATCGCCGTGGGTGGCCCGCAGCTACGCGCGCATCATTGAGGAAAGGCTCAGGCAACGTCCGGTCGATCTGATCATCGCTCCGGCCGGACTTTCAACCACGGCCTATCTGCGCACCGATACGCCCATCATCTACATCAACGACCGCTGCACGGCTGGCGCGCTGGGCTACCACGATGTGCTGCAGAACCTCTTCGATTGGTCGCGCGAGCAGAGCCTGGCCACGGAGCGCGCTGCGCTGAACAAGGCCTCCCTCAGCATCTTCAGCAGCGCCTGGGCCGCCGATGCCGCGAAGCTGGCCCTTCCCGAAGCGGCCGATCGCGTGCGGATGATCCCCTTCGGAGCGAATCTGCCCGAAGCACCCGCGACGCGCGGCACGGGCACATGGCCCATTGGCCCGCTGAAGCTGCTCTTCCTCGGCGTGTATTGGGAGGAGAAGGGCGGGCCCATCGCCTACGAAGCGCTCCTGGCGCTCAAACGGGCCGGGATCAAAGCCCAGTTGGTGGTCTGCGGATGCACTCCCCCTGCGGAATGCACCGATTTGGATCTGATCCGTGAGGGCTTCCTTAACAAGAACAAGCCCGAAGATCTAGAGCGATTGCAAGCGCATCTGCGCACCGCGGACCTGCTCATCCTGCCCACGCGGTTCGAGGCGTACGGCATCGTTTTCTGCGAGGCTGCGGCGAACGGATTGCCCGTGCTTGCCTCACGCACGGGCGGCGTGCCCACAGTGGTCGAAGAAGGACGGACCGGGCTGCTGTTCCCGTTGGATGCGCACGGCGACCAGTACGCCGAGGCGATCAAGGACCTGCTGGCGGATGGAATGCGGCTGGGCCTCGATCCCGGCGCGCGGGACATGCTGGACATCTACCCGGCGCGCC
>CAZFBP010000068.1:6310-12365 GCA_964517255.1 uncultured Chryseobacterium sp. | reverse complement strand
GCCAGGTTTGATGGGTGCGGCGAATCATGGCGATACCACGATCATGGTATTCCTCCGCAACCATTCCGTTCGGACCTTCGCCGCCTTCCATGATACCAGAAAGCGAGCGCACCATCAGCCTGGACCAATTGCCCGAAGAGGGCTCGGCCACGGTTGCCGGCATTACTGCGCCTACCGATGCGGCCGAGCGCACCCTTGTGTTGCGTCTGCTCGAACTGGGCTTCGTGCCTGGCGAGCGCGTGCACATGGTGCGCGAGGGGCGCCCCGGGCGTGACCCGCTGGCCATTCGCCTGGGCCAAACCACCTTCGCGCTGCGCCGTCGCGAGGCGGCCTTCATCCAAGTGATTCCTTCGGCTTAGATGAGCGCCGCCACTCCTGCCCTGCCCCTGCGCATCGCCCTGCTGGGCAATCCGAATTGCGGCAAGACGGCGCTCTTCAACCTGCTCACCGGCAGCAGGCAGAAGGTGGCCAACTACGCGGGCGTCACGGTGGAGCGTAAAGAAGGCGTGACGCACACGGCGAGCGGAAGGCGCATCAAGGTGCTCGACCTCCCGGGCGCATACAGCCTCAACGCGCTCAGCACCGACGAAGCCGTGACGCGCGATGTGATCACCGGACGCAGCCGGGAGGCGCTTCCAGACCTGCTGGTCTGCGTGGCCGACGCCACCAACCTGCGGCTGCACCTCCGCCTGGTGCTCGAAGCGCGACAGCTCGGCCTTCCGCTGGCAGTGGTGCTGAACAAGATGGATCGGGCCAAGCAGCTCGGAATCGTCATCGACAAGGCGCTTCTGGCCCATGAGCTGAATCTCCCCATCGTGGAGACCGTGAGCGTGCATGCCCACGGCGCCGACGCCCTTCGTGCCCTGCTGGATGAGCCGCTGCGCGAAGCACCACCCGCGCATTGGAAGCAACCCGGCGTGGAACAGGTGCTGGCCACGCAGCGCGATGTGCTCGGCATCTTCAACCGCACCGTCACCTCCCCAACCACCGATAAGGACCCGAGCATCCGCATCGACCGTTTCCTGATGCATCCGGTGTGGGGCTTCGTGGTGCTGGCGCTCGTGCTCTTCGTCACCTTCCTCGCGGTCTTCTCAGGCGGCGATGTGCTCTCCGGCTGGATCGAGGAAGGCTTCGGCGCGATCGCCAGCGCAGTGGAAGCGGACATCGCCGATGGCCCCTTGCGCGGCTTGCTCGTCGAAGGCGTCATCGGCGGCGTGGGCGGCGTGATCGTCTTCCTGCCGCAGATCCTCATCCTGTTCGCCTTCATCCTCGCGCTCGAAGCATCGGGCTATTTGCCGCGCGCGGCCTTCCTGCTCGATAAGCCCATGAGCGCCGCAGGGCTCTCGGGCCGCTCCTTCATCCCCCTGCTCAGCAGCTTCGCCTGCGCCATCCCAGGCATCATGGCCACGCGCACCATCAGCCATTGGCGCGACCGCCTCACCACCATCCTCATCGCTCCGCTGATGACCTGCTCGGCGCGCATCCCCGTGTACACGCTCATCGTCGCGGCGCTCTTCCCCGACGACGCCACGGCCGCTGCGCTGGTGATGGTGGGACTCTACGTGCTCGGCATCGTGGCCGCCATGACGGTGGCATGGTTCATCAAGCGCGGCGACAAGGGCGCAACACGCTCTCCGCTGATGATGGAATTGCCTGCCTACCAATGGCCCGACCTCCGCAGCCTCGTCATCGGGCTATGGGAGCGCGCCATGATCTTCCTGCGCCGTGTGGGCACCATCATCCTGGCGCTCACCATCGTGATGTGGGCGCTCTATACCATCCCTTCGCCGCGCAACACCGACAGTGGTGCTCAGCGCAGCCTCGCTGGTGAGATGGGACACGCCTTGCACTACGTCTTCGCGCCCATCGGCTTCAATGAGGAGATCTCCTTCGCGCTGGTGCCCGGCATGGCCGCGCGCGAGGTGGTGGTGAGCGCGCTGGGCACCGCCTACGCCATGAATGGTGATGCGGGCGACGTGGATGAGCAGCTGCGCGAACGCATCGAGCGCGAATGGCCGCTGGCCACCAAGCTCTCCTTGCTGCTGTGGATGGTGTTCGCGCCGCAATGCCTCAGCACCTTCGTGGTGGTGAAGCGCGAGACCGGTTCGTGGAAGCAGATGTGGATCATGGGCGGCTACCTCTTCGGGCTGGCCTACCTTGCAAGCCTCATCACTTACCAGCTCACCGCATTCCTCACCGCATCGTGATGCAGACCGTGATCGCCATCGGCATCGTGCTAGCCGCAGTAGGCTACCTGGCCTGGGTGTGGGCGCCGAAGCGGAATGCTCTTGCAACAGAGAGCTCCGATGATGCCTGCGGCACCTGCAACAGTTGCGGCGGCTGCTCGCGCGGCTGATCTCAGGTCGTCACAACCGGCTCACCACTTCCTCAATCGCGTCCTTGAGCTTCTCGCAGGCGCGCACGGTATCCATCAGCAGCTCCGCGCGCGGCGTGAGGGTGCTCTCGCGCAGGTCATCAACTCGCTTCACCAGTTCAATGCAACGCGGGTCGCTCGCGATGCCCCGCTCCATCTGCGCGTCAACGTCAGCGATGAGGGACTCGTCGATACGGCCATGCCGCAGCTCGGTCTGGAGCATGAGCACCGTGCGGCGCAGGAACCGGAGGGCACGCGCGAGCGCGAGGTCAGTCATCGGAAATGCCATGCTGGGAATGGGCGGCGAAGATGCGCGCTCTAGCGCACCTCCAGCACCTGCCCTTCCTCCACCCAGGTCTGCGGCCTCACACCGAAGCGACCGCCTGGTGTCTCGGCAATGATCTCCAACGTGCCGATGACCGGACGATCGTACTCCTTGGTCCGGTAAACCAATGCGCCATCGAACGGCTTACCCACGAGCATCCAATCTGGCGCTGACCCTGGCATGCCGACCGGATGACGAAGAACAGGAATGAACAGGCGCGCCGTATCCGCGTTGGCCCATGCAAACACGTTCGAACTGAGACCGACCGCCAAACGCTCGGGCGTTAGCTCCTCTCCTTCGCGCAAGCGGAAGAAGCCGAGCGTGCCCCAGCGCTCGCGGGCCATCAAGAACTCCGTTCCCGACAGCGGCGACAAGCCACGCACGAAGTAGTCGGATGAACGATCGCCACGCCCTTTTTCCAACGCACTCGTGATCAACAGGTCATCCACCTCGTCGCCATTCAGGTTCACGCGTTCATCCGGAGGGATGCCAGCTGGAACGATCACCTGGGGCTCCAATGGCTCATTCACAAAGTCGAATGGATCCACTACTTTGGGTTTGATCGGAACCGGATCGCCTTCATCGCCGAAGCCGTTCGGCACTGGCACCGCGTGCTTCCTATCGATCACCACGCGTCCATAAGGGTAGGGCAGCTCGAACGCGAAGGCCGCTACGCTCGTGCCGCGCTCGTTCGCGCTGCGCAGCACCCATGCGTGCCCGTCGTGATGCTCACCCGTGCCGTACCAGCCATCCTGGTCCTTGCCGATGGCAGGACCGAACGGTCGCTCCAGCAGCCAGAACTCCGTGGGGTGGTCCTCATCGGTCCAACTCAATTGCTTGAAGTGGATGCGCGCGGCGAGCAGGCCGGTGTCCAGTCGTGCGCTGTCCTCCAGTGTGTACCAGCGCTGGTTGCTGGGAGTGTTCCACATCAACACAGCGTTGCCACTGAGCGTCATCACTCCCAGCTTGTACATGCCGAGGTAGCCGGGTTGCTCCGGATCGGAGATGTGGATCGTCCGGGTGGTGATCAGCAGGTCTGCGATGCCGTCGCCGGTCACGTCCACGTACTCATCAGGTTGAAGACCTGGGATGATGCGGTCGGTTTGGGCCAGCGCGCGTGAGGCCATGGCACCAATAATCAGCGTGAGCACGCGCAGAATCATCCTGCTTGAATGGGTTCCTGATCTCGCAGCGAAGATCGTGCGGCCACCCGTCCTTGCACGCTCGGCAAGATATGGTTCGAACTTCGCGGCAGTTCCTGTGTACCGGTGATCATGCGAATCGTCCTGCCCTTTGCCTTCCTGTTCCCGTTCTCCTCGTGCAACGCCGTGGGAACAGCATTGCCGCAGGAATGCAAAGAGGCACATCCCGCCTTCATAGCCTACGTGGAACGCATCCTCACCGACAGCACGGGCATGTTCACGCACGACTATCCGCCGGTTACGCCGCTTTCCTGCGAATTGCTCGGCATGCTTCAGGAAGAGCTGAAGGAAGACAGTGCACGGTACTTCTTCGAATGCTTCTCCCGGAAGCGCTGGAACGAGGAGCCGCATTCGCACCGCACGCATGCCTGCATCCGCAGGCACCTGAGCTTTCCGCTCGCCATGGCCGCCTCTGCGCATTGGTTCGCTGATACGCGCATCGAGGGGCTGCGCGAGCTCCAGGACTACCGTCGTATGCGACCAATGGTGTGCACCACCAGAGAGGGCAGCGCCAAGCTGGAGAAGCAGGACCGCGCCGCTGTGCGCTATCTGCTACAGGTAATGGAGTCCACGCCGCGCGGCATCGCAGGCAGCGAGAATTCCACCATCCATGACATCTGCATCCGCGAGGTGATGAAGGCGCTTGACCTCCTCACACGAACAGAGCATGCTCTCGAAGGGGATCAGCGCATGCGGGTCCTCATGTCCCAGGAGCGATTCGAACAAGCCATGCAGGACTGGCGCGACTGGCTGGGCGAATGAGGAGGCTGGTCCTTGCGCTGCTATTCCTGCCGTCGGTGGCGCTCGCCCAGGATGCCGATGCCTTCGCCCGCGCGCTGAACAGCGGTAACGAGCACCGGGTTGATCGTTGGGTGAAACGCGAATTGCACCGCCAGCGCAAAGGGAGGATCGTCGCCACGTGGGAGTCGCGCTACACTTCGCACACGGCCACGTACGACAGCCTCGTGGCTTTCATGCGCGAGCAGCCAGGCGTGCTGGATGCCGCATGGGACAAGTGCATGACCAAGCTCGCCCTATGGCCGGGGCATTCGCGCATCGGCGTGCGTTTCGCGATGAACGGTGCGGTGCACGAGCGCTGCTACCGCGTGCAGGAAGGAAGACCGGGGCGGATCAGCCTCTTCGGCTGGAGGCCCAAAGCGCGCAAAGACAAGCAGACGCTGGTGTTCAAAAAGGCTTATGCATGCGCGGGCTTCGTGGAGGAGCAACGGAAGCGCTGCGCGGATCGCTGAGCCGGGCCTCACTCCTCCGCCTTCTCGCCCTTCACCACCTTGTAGCGCAACAGCACATCCGTGAGCGTGCGGTCGCTCACTGCCGTGCGCGCTTCGTGCATGGGCTTCGGCTCCGTCCAATCAAAGTCCTTCTCCGCGGGTGTCGCAGGCAGCAGCAGGTCGTAGGCCAGCCAGGTCTCCGTGCCGATGTGGAAGCTCACCGAGCGTTGGAACGATCTGGAGTTGAGGCTGGCCGTAGCCGGCACGATGAAGAGGCCTCCTTCCTGCCTGAACGCCGAGGTATCCACGTCCGCGTAGTGATTGTCCTTGCCGCCGGCGTACAGGCTGATGCGCATGCCATCCTTCATCCGGGCCTCGGGCGTGATACGGCTCATGGGCACCAGCACTTCCATTTGCAGCACGAGCGACTGGCCATCGATCAGCGGTGGCCGAACAATGGTGAGCAGGCTCAGCCCCGCGATGCTGAACAGCACACCTTGGCCCAAGGCGACCGCGAAGCCCAAGGCCTTCCAGAACTGCGCCCACTCCGCGGCGTGCGCGAGCTTGGTGCCCAGCAGGCCCAGCAGGAAGCCGCCGATGAAGCCCGCCGGGATGAACACGAAGGCGATCGCGAAGCCCTGCTTGCCCTCGAAGTTGCTCACGTGGTGCGCATCCATGAGCTTCTCCGCCACCGGCACCACCACCAAGGCGGTGAGGAGCGCGTTGATCAGGGCGACAAGCAGGGCGACCTTCCAGGACATGCGGCTGTTCGTGCGGGCGAAGTTCGCCATCTTCGGCGCATCCGATCAGGAGATTCGCTGCCGATGGAACGCAAGGTGAGCATTACGGAGGAAGGCCGCTCGGGTGACGTGGTCTATGCGGAAGGCCCGCGCAGCATCAGAGGCTGGTGGGAGTTCGCCGGAGG
>CAZFBP010000068.1:0-6300 GCA_964517255.1 uncultured Chryseobacterium sp. | reverse complement strand
TCGCTACCTCGCGTTGCTTCAGCCGTGCATGGCCGTGGCGATCGTGTACATCGGCAGCGCCAGCGAGTGGCGGCATGGCCACCCCTGGGCGGTAGGTCAACGAGCGGAGATCATGCGCTTCATCGCGGATGAGGTGATCCGGCAAAAGGCCGGAAGCTGCAAGGCCGTGATCGATGAGGAGGGCGGATGGATCACGCTCAAACGATGATCAACAGCGGATGAGCGACGCCATGGACAAACAAGAAGCTGCTGCCGCATGGTACCGGCGGTACCGTTCGCTGCGCCTCAAGCTCGCGCTATTCGTGGGCGTTGCGGCCCTCATCTTCGGCGCTGTGATGTGGTTCGGGAAGAAGGTCCTCTCCGTGGCCCCCGCGAGCGGAGTTCCACTGGGCGAATGCGCGCGCACCGATCACCACATCGCATCGCTCATCCAAAGCACCGATCCGCACCTGCCCGAGATCAGCGGGCGCGGCGCGAACACCACCACGAGCATCAGCATCCTGCTCATCCCCCTGGATGGCTCCAGGCCGCGCCTCATTCCCGTGGTCAACGAGCTCGATGGAGTCCATTACGGCCTCGCGCGCATCATGGGCAGCGATGGCCGCACGCTCTGGTTCGATTGCACCGGCCTCTTCGGCGTGCGCCTCAGCGACTACGAGCTGATCACCACGAAGGACCTGCGCGAGGCGAACCCTTCCGTTGATGCGAGCTGGTGGGACGATCCGCGGGGCATGGACATCACCGATGGCCGCCTCCACATCATCAATGCCGACCGCAGCGCCGCGATGGACGTGGACCCCTCTTCCTTGACGGCGACCTCGGTTGCGCCGAAGGTCACCAATGCGCGCTTCAGCAAGCCGCAGCCCACCGACTTCATGGCCGCTGGCTTCCTGTCAGCACCGGGACAGTGGTTCGGCGTGCATGCTGCGGCCGACCTCGAAGGCGAGTTCAAGCCAGGCAAGTGGGTGCGGTCCGTAGAGAACGCCGACGATGCCAAGCAGCCGCGCCGCCTATGCGCGGGTGAGACAGAGGCCTCGTCCGAAGGCGAGCACCATCGCATACGCAGCATGGCGCCGCTGAGCGAACCTGAATACCTCAACGCCGCCTTCCTGCGGATGGAAGCGAAGAGCTCGCCGCTGCGATTGAATGATCCCGACGGGGTGCTGATGATGCACACCTCTGCGCCCGGCCTGCGTGGCACGCTCGTGATCGCGCGCGTGGACTTCACCGGCAAGGTCGTTTGGAGCACGGACACGGGCCTTGATCGTTTCTCGCTGCAGCAGATCCTGCCCGGCACCGATGCCTTCGCCTTCGTGGGCACGCGTCCACAAGTGGAAGGCAAAGTGAGTGAACCGCTGGTGGTGCTGGTGGACAGCACGACCGGCAAGCTGACGAGCCATACGTTGTGGCGGTAACGCGTTCGATCCACCATGCCACCTTGCGCCATGTCCAACCTCCTCACTCCGATCACGCTTCAGGGCCAGCACGTCGCGTTGGAGCCGCTCGGGCAGCAGCACCACGACGAGCTCTGCGAGGCCACCCGCGATGGCGAGCTCTGGAAGCTCTGGTACACCCTGGTGCCTTCGCCCGAAGGCATGCGCGCCGAGATTGACCGCCGCAACGCCTTGCTTCAACAAGGCACCATGCTCCCCTGGGCCGTGCGCGACCTCAGCACCGGCCGCGTGGTGGGCATGACCACCTACATGAACATCGAAGCCGATAAGCCACGCGTGGAGATCGGCTCCACCTGGTACGCGCGCTCCGTGCAGCGCACCGCCCTCAACACCGAGTGCAAATTGCTGCTGCTCACGCACGCCTTCGACACGCTGGAGTGCATCGCCGTGGAGTTCCGCACCAGCTCCTTCAACTTCCAGAGCCGCCGCGCCATCGAGCGCCTCGGCGCCAGGCCCGACGGCATCCTGCGCAACCACATGCGCATGCCCGATGGCAGCCTGCGCGACACCTGCGTCTTCTCGATCCTGCCGCATGAATGGCCGGCGGTGAAGAAGAACCTGCTGTTCAAGCTGGGGCGGTGATCAACCACTGCGCTCCCGGCGGCACGACCCGCTCATGGCATGTACAGGTCGCGGCGCTGCTCCGTGCATGCCGCGATGCCGCCTTCGCAGAACGCATTTCGCCTCCATCGGCTCGCCATCGTGATGCTCTTTTCGATCAGCGCGCGCCGCACCACCAGCTCGCCATAGGCCTGCTCGTTGCAGCGCCTGAGCGGGATGGCCGCGCCCAGGGCAGATGGCGCTGCTGATGGCAACGGCGCCACGCCCCTAGCTGTCGGTGGCCCTTGGCGGGCCCGCGCAATGGCCGCAGGCAGCGAATCGCGCCGCGCATCCGTCATCGCAGCGTAAACCACCGATCATGCGTTCACCGCTGCTCTTCACACTCGCGCTGATGGCATGCGCCGCCGAATGCCGCGGGCAGCTCCTGGCAGGCGAGATCCCCAGCGGGAGCACGGCGTTCGACCTGAACATCGACCTCCAGCTCTCCACGCCCTTCACCGCCGATTCCGCCGACCTGGAGATCGACTGCGACGACTACTTCGACCTGCGTGCCGTGCTGATCTGCGGATCCCCGGCCATCGACGCACCGAACATCGCGCTGCTGCGCATGATCGACAACGACCTGGAGCTCTGCGCGGATGGCGTGCCCTTCTACAGCCGCCCGCAGTATTACGCCGATGGGCAACCGTTGAATTGCATAGGCGCATTCGATTGGCAGATCGAGGACACCACCGTGCTCGGCGATTTCGGCGGCTTCTCCGCCATCGGGCCATCGAGCGTGGACAGCCTGTACGTGGCCGTGCGGCGCGGCGACCTCGTGAGCTGGATCCACCTCTCCTTCGAGCTCAGCGGGCCGGTCGCGCGGCTGCAAGCGCATCGCGTGCTCTCGTTCTGCGGATTGACCACCGCCATGCCGGAAGCACAGGCCGATCCAGGCATCCTCTCGCCCACCATCACCTCAGGTGAACCCTTGTTCGTGAATGCGCGGAACGGCATGCGCGGCATCGTGGTCCTCGATGCCTCCGGTCGTGTGATCGCGCGGCATGGCGCAGGCACCGTGCGGATCGAAGCCCCTGCCACGGCCGGCGTGCACTGCGCGCTGCTGGAACTCGCGGACGGCCGCACGCGTGCGGTTCGCTTCGTGCGCGAATGAGCCGGTGACTATCGGCACAGCGGCTTCAGGTCGCGCTCCCACACCGTTTCCCACGCATCGGCCCCAGCCGTGCGCACCTGGCACACCACAGCGCCCGCCGCGAAGCGCCAGGCCCGCTTCACCACCACTGCTTCGCCCAGCGTGGCGTGCCAGGCGCGGTCGCCGACCTTGAACCGCGCCAGGCGCTCGATGCTTTCGAGCAACTCCCAGTGGTTGATCAGCACGCGCTCGTCGTAGCGGTCGCCCTCGTAACGCCCGATGCGGTAAAGGCGCCCCTGGCTGAACACCTCCTGGTGCGTGATGAAGTAGAGCGCGCCACGATAGGGCACCAGGCCACTCAGGGGGAAGGGCTTGATGCGGGTTGACGCCATTGCTGTCGATCGGGTCGCGGAGAAGATACATGGAGGGACCAACGAGGAAATGCGAATGCATGAAACGCGGAGGCGCAAGGGGTGGAAGAGGGAATACGGATGCGCATCACCCGGAGGCGCGGTCGTGCCCTGCGCTCAGAACAAGCTGCCCTGCGCCGGCGGCGCTTCGTTCAGCACGGCTTCCAGTTCCTCTTCCGGCAACGGCTCGCAGAGCTTCTTCACTTCAGCGGGCGGGAGATCGGGCGAGAGCCAGGCCTCCCAGTGCGCTTCGGGGATGATTACCGGCATGCGCTGCTTGCTGTTGTGGATTTTGGCCATGAGCGGATTGGCGCGCGTGGTGAGCACGGTGCAGCTGTCCACACCGTCGCCGCTCTCCCACAGCCCTCCGAGGCAGAACACATCGCCTCCCTTCACGCCGATGCGGTACGGGATCCGTTGCTTGTCCTCGTGCCGCCATTCGTAGAAGCTCGTCACCGGGATGAGGCAGCGCTGCCCTTGCTCGAACGCGTGCTTGAAGGTGCGCTTGCCCTCCACCTCCTCGCTGATGGCGTTGAAGGTGGGCGCTCTCTTCAGGAACTCCTTCGCCTCCTCCTCGGTGCGGATGTAGCGCGGCAGCAGGCCCCAGCGCTGGATGCTGATGCGCTGCGGCTGCTTGCTGGTGACCACCGGCCACAACGGACGCGCGAAGGCGCTGGTCTGTCCCAAGGGCAGCTCCAATTGGTGAGGCGGCTCCAGATGGCGGCTCTCCTCCAGCATCTGCCTGTGCATGCGCTTCTCCAGGGCCTGCATGTCGCGGTCGAGGGAGGTGGAGTAGCACATGGGGCAAAGGAAGCCGTGCATGTGTAACCTTCCATGCGCTCGAACGTCCGATGCTCATGAACAACGCACCACCACTTCAAGGCAGCTGGACCCTCACCGGCGGCATCTGCGGCGTAATGGCCGTGCTCGCCTACTTCGGCGCCGCCTTCATACCGCTGCCCGGTACCGCATCGCTCATCCTCGCCTTCGCCTTCGGGCCGCTGGTGTCCATCGCGTCCTTGGGGCTCGTGCGCGCCTTGGAGCAAGGCACGCCGCACGTGGGCGTTCGCGTGGCCGGCTTCCTCGGGGCATCAGCGGGCATCACCGTGCTGGCCATGCTCTCCGTGCAGCAGGCGCTCTTCGCCGCGCAGGCCGATATTCCAGAGGCCGATCCATCGCGTGCCGCGCTCATCGCGTTGAGCGATGCCGTGCACTTCGGGCTCGACATCGCCTGGGACTGCCTCATCGCCGCGAGCATCACGCTCTTCGCCATCCGCTTCTGGCGCGTTTCCGCCTTCGGTAAAGCGCTCAGCGTGATGGGCACGCTGTGCGGCGCGGGGCTCTTCGCCGTCAACATGGCCGCCTTCCCCGATCCGCCCGAGAGCATCGGCATGCTGGACATGGGGCCCTTGTGCGCGCTATGGATGCTGGTGGTGTACGGGTGGATGCTGCGGGTGGGCGCTGCGGCAAGGCCGTCGGGCGCTTCGGCCGGCAGGCACTAGCTTCGGAGCATGCCCAAGGCCATCGTGCTCCTCTTCGCGTGCGTGTGCGTGGCGCGTGCGTACACGCAAGCACCTCCATGGCAGAATCCGCTCATGATCGCGTGGTCGGCCGATGGCGCCACCTTCGATCCTCCTGCGGTCTTCCAGGATTCCGCCGGTGTGCCCAGCATGGTGCGCTGGAGGGGCGATACCTTGATCTGCGCGTTCCAGTGGTTCCGCCAGCCGCAGCCCTCGCCCACTTGGGACCGCGTGGCGGTGAAATTCAGCTACGACAACGGAGGCACATGGACCGTGCCCGAGCCCATCGTGGTGAACGGCCCCCCATCGAACTTCCAGCGCCCCTTCGACCCTACGCTTGCGTTGATCGGCGGCGACAGCCTGCGCATCTATTACTCCAGCAGCGAGGACATGCCTGTAGGCGGCCTCGACTCCACCGTGAACACGTACAGCGCCGTGAGCGCCGATGGCATCCACTACAGCTTCGAGCCGGGCGCGCGCGTGGATGTGACGAACAACCGCGTGATCGATCCTGCCGTGATCCACTTCGGGCCGGGCTGGCATTACGCCGCACCGGCCGGCGCCCCGCAGGCTGGCGCCTATCACTACCTCTCGCCCGATGGCATCAATTTCAACGCGGTGCCCATGATTCCCTCCGATCCGCAGCACAACTGGACCGGCAACTACATGGTGGACAGCCCCACCGAGCTGCGCTTCTACGGCTCAGGCACGGGTAGCATCTGGTACAACAGCTCGCCCAATGGCGGCCAGTGGAACGGTTACGTGAGCACCAACATCCAGGGCGGCGACCCCACCGTGCTGCGCATCGGCCCATCGAGTTACGCCATGGTCTTCGTGGGGCTGCCGCTCAACACAGGATTTCCAGCCGCCGAACAGCGTCCCATGCTGCGCGCATTCCCCGTGCCCAGCGCGCGTCACGTGCAGTTGCTCAACGATGCACCGGGCTCCTTGCTCGTGCTCGACCTGCGCGGCCGCGTACAGCTCTCGCGCTCCGTTCCGGCGCGCGCCCAGATCGATGTGAGCGGCTGGACGGCGGGGGGCTACATCGCGCGCATCACCACGGCCAGCGGGGTGGCGGAAGCGCGGCTGGTGGTGGAGTAGCGCGCACCCTTTCCGGTTACCGATGCGTCCTGTTGGCGGCGCGCGCGGCCTTGGCAGAGTGATTCGCCAGGCCGCTCTTGCGCGGCCGTCAGGTTCGCAGTCGATCAGAAAGCGTTCTTTCG
>CAZFBP010000067.1:0-12387 GCA_964517255.1 uncultured Chryseobacterium sp. | reverse complement strand
CTGCTGTGGCCAAGGAGGCTCTGAATATAGCGCAGATCGGTTCCCTTCTCTAAAAGGTGGGTGGCGAAGGAGTGGCGCAGGGTATGCACCGTGGCTGGGGTGGTGATGCCCGCCTTGTCCTTTGCGCGGTGGAAGACGAGCTGCACGCTGCGGGGGGAGTAGGGGCCACCATCAGCGCCTTCGAAGAGGTGTTTCTTGGGCATGTATGCGGCGAGGTATTGCTGCAGGGGCACCATCACTTTGGCGCTGAGCAGGGTGATGCGGTCCTTGTTGCCTTTGCCGCCGCGCACGATCAACTGGTTGCGGTCGGTGGCCACATCCGGCAGGAGCAGGTTGATCAACTCGCTCAGCCTTAGCCCGGCGGAATAGATGAGCATGAGTATGCAGCGGTGCTTGAGATTGCCAACGCTGCGCAAGAGGGCCGCCACCTCTTCCTCGCTGAGCACGGTGGGCAGTTTCCGCTCTCGGCGCGGCCGCTCTATGAAAGTGACGCGCCGTTCATCGCCCACTACGTTCAGGTAGTAGTAGCGGATGGCATTCACGGCTTGGTTGAGCGTGCTGTTGCTCACCTTGCGCACCGTGGCCAAGTGGTGCTGGAAGTCCTCGATATCCTCGGTGCGGATGTCGTTCGGATGCTTCTTCGGGTAGTGCGCGAACAACTGCTTGGCGGCGCTGAGATAGACCGCGATGCTGCGAGGGCTGTAGCGGGCTACTTCCAATTTGCGCCGCAATAAGGCCAGCGCTTCGGTCTGAACGGGCGCAGATTCAGCTGCGGCCGGTGCGCTGGCTTTCTTGGCCCTTTGTTCAGGTGCGCCTGACGTTGTTGGCGCGAATGCTGGGGCAACGGGCATCTTCCGCAGCCCGTTCATGTCCACCCAGGCGAGTCCTTTGAATGCTGCGAAGATGGCCTTCAAGTGCTCGGGCGTATTGCGCGTGTACCAGGTGCGCTGGCCCTTGCTCCACCGGGCGCCGGCCCGCTTCGCGGCCGTGATCAGCGCCGCATCGAATGGGAACCGCAGGGCCATGCACCGCTGCCCGCGATGAACGAGGTGCGTGAGCGTGATCGATCGCTGTTTCTCGGAGCTCGGTGCGGCCATGCGTGATGGCAAGGTAGCGATCCGCTTTTCATGATCCGTGTCCCGATCGGGTCGCAGCAGGGGCCTGCTTCCTCAGGGCGGCGGCGCGCAGCGGATTGGGATTCTACGCCGCCCGCTTCCGCTTATCCTCCTCGATCAGCCGGAGCACATGCTCGCGGAAGCCTTTGGGGTAGGTGTGCATCTCGCGCAGGAAGTCGAGGTAGTCGGCGAGGACCTGCTGCTCGGCGCCCAGCATGCCGTAATCGAGGAACGTGGTGAGGGTGGTAAGGCCGGTGGCGCTGTCGTGCTCGCCCGTGGCCAGGCCGTGGTAGAGGCCGGTCATCACTTCCCATTTGCCGTTGCCCAGCTCGCGCAGGGGCTGGCGCACCGCATGGTGGTTGGCGAAGAAGAAATCCTGCAGGCGCTGCATGGGGTCGCGGCCGGGGTCGAAGCGCTGCACGTAGCGCTCCAGCAGATGCGCGCTGTAGTAGAGGGTATCGGTGGTGGCCAGGTTCGGTTGCACGGCGCGCAGCCGGAGGTCGGTGCCGCGGTACCAGGCCAAACTGCTCACGGTGGTCTCGTGCTTGTTGGTGCTGAGCACCAGCAGCCAGTTGTTGCCGCGCGGGCTGCGCCAGGCCATCCGGGTCTGCAGCAGGCATTTGCGGTCGCGCTCCTTGCGGTGCTTGTGCTCTTGCCGCTTGCAGATGGGCAGCACCTTGTGCACCAGCGCGCGCAGGTCCTGCCGTGCATCGCGCACGGCCTCCAGGGCGGTCATGGTGGGGGTGATCATGGCGCTGGTCTCGCTCTTGCAACGCAGCGCGGAGCGGGATGTTACCCTATTGAGTCGGCGGGTCAAAGCTTTGGTTCATGCTGGTCGATCGGAAGGCGGTTCACCGCAGAGGTGCAGAGGCGCGGAGCGCGCAGAGTTGGTCTTGGGGAGAGCACCTTTCAAGACGCAGAGACTGCCCGCTTCGCGGGCGGAGAAACATACATTGATCCGCCCTATCTATAGTGACAGGGAAGAGCTCTTTGGTATTGCGGCGCGACCTTGGTGTTCGCGGCGAAGTCTGGTGCACTGGCCTGGCGACCTTGTGCCTTGGGCCCATTCCAATAGGAATTGGCCCCTCGCCTTTTTGCCGTTGGCCCAGTCCTCAAGGGAACGCCCACCTTCCGAGAGGAATCGGAGAGGCTGGTTCGGGAAAGGCCCTTGGCCATCGGCCTAGTGGTCCAGGCTCATAGGCTTTTCGGCGCGTCCACGAGGGATCGGCCAGAAGCCATTCGGCCTGTACCGGTTTCCTTGTGGAGTTGGTCTTTTCCATAAGGTCCGGCGGCGAAGACGGGTGCCCGGTGCTGCGGAAAGCCATGGACCTCTTTCGCAATTCGGCCATGCCCGCTCAACCCTCACCCCTCCCCCTCTCCAAAGGAGAGGGAGCGGTCGAATTGCGAAAGAGGTCTATTGCGCAGCGAGGCTTTCAAGCGGAGGGCCGCCGCGGAACGGGGAACGGCGGTGCCAGAGCGAGCACGTGCCCTGGCCACGCGGTACCGGTGGCCATGGCGCAGGCAACGGCGCGCGGAATCGTGCTCAGCACGGCGCCCCGATGCGCTGGAACCCTTGCCGGACGTACGATTCAGGCGTTCGCGGCGTTCATTATGCAAGCGCGGTCCGAACAGCGTGCCGCGTGACACGGAAACAGGAACGCGCGCCGCACCCCCGGGCTGTTCGGGGGGAAGGCGCGCACAAAACGACAACGCCATGTCAACGACAGCAGTAGCAGGTGTGCGCAAGCTCACCGCTTCGCAACTGGTGGCCAAGGCACTGTTCGTGGAGACGAAGATGGCGGGGAACCTCAACTTCCCCACGCCGACGCCGACGATCGCTTCGATCACGGCGGCGCGCGGCGATCTGGAGGCCGCCATCGTCGCCGCCATGGATGGGGGCAAGACGGCTCACTTGGACAAGCGCATGAAGGAAGCTGCCCTGATCCTGCTCCTCACCGAGCTGGCCGGCTACGTCACCAGCGTGAGCGGTGGCGATGAGGCCAAGATCATCAGCAGCGGATTCGATGTGCGGAAGGTGCCCGAGCCGATCGGTCCGTTGGAGGCGCCGGGCAACCTGCGCGCCGACCTCACCGAGTTCCCCGGACAGGCCAGCTTGCGTTGGGACCCGGTGTACGGAGGTTACTCGTACATCGTGTACCGCAAGCCCGACGGCGCCGACGAGAGCGAATGGACGGCCATCGCCACGGTGCCGCGCGCGAGTTACCTGGACGAGGGCCTTTCCAGCGGGAAGGTCTATTGGTACAAGGTGATCGCCATTGGCGCCGCAGGGCCCAGCCCCGCGAGCGACCCGGCACGGACCATGGTCCGCTGAGCACGGCTGGCGCTAAGGCGCCGCCACGAACAGCAGCCCCCGCAGCGATGCGGGGGTTGTTGTTTTGGTGAGGCAGGGACGTGGCAGAGCTTGAAGCTCTGAGCGCGAGAAGCCCATCTCCTCGAAGAGCAGGCGCGGGCCGTGGCGCTTGGCGCGTTTCTCTGCGGAGAGGACGTTCATGGCGGCGCGAGGGTCTGGTGCCCTCATGCAACGTCAACGCTGACTTGCCTGCCTCGTTCATCGATCCGGGGAATACATTTCCCCCATGCCCCTCACCCGCATCGCCCCGACCCCCAGCGGCTATTTGCACGCGGGCAATGCCATCAACTTCCTCATCACCGCCGAGGTGGCGCGCGCGGTGGGCGCGGGCATCCGCCTGCGCATCGACGACCTCGATGCCGAGCGCATGCGGCCGCCATACGTCGATGACATCTTCGCTTCGCTGCGCTGGCTGGGCATCGCCTGGAGCGAGGGCCCGCGCGACCGCATGGAGCACGAGCGCATGCATTCGCAACTGTCGCGCCTGGCGCGTTATGAGGAATGCCTGCATGTGCTCAAGGAGCAGGGCGACTTGTACGCCTGCTCGTGCTCGCGCGCGGGGCAGAGACGCTCGGCCTGCGATTGCCGCAAGCGCGAACGGCCGTTCAACGCGCCCAACGTGGCCTGGCGGCTGCATCTGCCAAGCGATGCCGTGGTGCGCGTGGAGCCGATCCACGGTGAAGCGCAGTGGCTGAGCCCATCGAGGCTCATGAGCGATCCCGTGCTGCGACAGCGGGCCGAGCACGGCGCACGGCCCGCGTACCAGTTGGCCTCCGTCTGCGACGATGCCGATCAGGGCGTCACGCACATCGTGCGCGGCGAGGACCTGCTCGCTTCCACCGCCTGCCAGCTCTACCTCGCCGAGCGGCTCGGGCTCGAGGCCTTCCGGCGCGTCCGCTTCCTGCATCATCCGCTCGTCACCGATGCCACCGGCGCCAAACTCTCCAAGAGCGAGGGCGCTGCCTCATTGAAGGCCATGCGCGAGAGCGGGCAGTGGCCGGATGCGCTGCGCGAGCAGGCCCTGAGGCTGCTGGACGGCATGCGCGCGGGCACGGCTCAGAGCTCCGTGCCGTAGCGCCCGATGCTCATCAGCGTGAGCAGGGCCGCCAGCACGCCGATGATGAGCGCGGCCATGGTGAAGCCCTTGCCCGCCTGCTCCTTGCGGCGGATGCGCGCGATGCTCCACGCGCAAAGGATGAAGGTGAGCGCGATGGCGCCCACCAGCAGCCAGAGGTTGGTGCCGAAGCCGAGCGCCACCGATCCCAGCGCCGACACGAAGGCCGGCACCGCCACCGGGTTCCACTTCTTGCGCGGCATCAGGTTCTCGTCCTCTTCCTGCTGTTCGGTGCAGGCGGGTCCAGCGGCCACCTCCACGAACGCTCGCTCCTTCTCCGCGCTGGGCAGCGGCGTTTCCGACATGGCCAGGTCAACCTTGCTGCAAGCGATGGGCTCGCGCTCGTCGATCCGCAGGAGGGATGAGGCCGGTGTTGTGCGCGGAGCCAGCTCTTTCAGCCGAATGCGTGGCGCCGCATCGGCCCGCCGCGCGTGCAGGTCGAGATGCCAGCCGCCTGCATGCCTGCGTTTCTGCAAGCGTGATTCATGCACGCTCTGATGTGAGCTGCTGCAAGCCACGAGAAGCATTGAAATCAGAATGGTGAAGAGATTGAGCCGCATTGGGCGAATGTATCCGACTGCGCTGCGATGGTATTCGAGCCGCATTGACAATCGCTCACGCGCGTTTGCTCGCGGCAGGCCGTGTGCGGCAGGCGTCCACGATCCGCGCGGGACAGGCGGTCGGCGTGCCTGTGCGTAGAGCCTGTGTGGTAGCCGAGCCGCCTGGACTTGGATCGTGGTCGCCTTTTGGCTCCACCTTTTGGCGAAGCAAAAGGTGGAAAAGACCCTCGCTTACAGAACATCAAATCGTTGACAAGCGTGAGCAGACAAGGACGCTACTGCGCCTCATATCTCCATCTCCCCGCCCTGCTCCGGCCGTTGCTGGCGCCGGCGGAAGAGCGATTGGTTCTGCTCGCCGAATTTCCAGGTGAGCGTGAGGCGCACGAAGCGCATCTCGCGGCGCCGGAAGCTCTCCTGATAGAGCGCGTCGGTATCGACGATGTTGCCCCATTTGCGCGTGAAGAACACATCGTTCACGTTGAGCACCACGTTGATGCGCTTGGAGAGCTCGTGGTTCACGCTGAGGTCGATGCCGTACTGGGCGATGCTGCGGCCCTGCGGCTGGATGCGCGGGCTCTCGTACTCGCCGTTCACCTGCATGCTCCAGTCCTTCATGAAGCGCCAGGCCGCCATGGCCTTGCCGTTCCAGTTGAGGCCCTGGTTGCGCGCGCCGCCATCGGATTCGCGCAGCGCCACATCGGTGATCTGCAGCGTGCCGCTCAAGGTGAGCTGCAGCCCGGTAATCGGTTCCGCTTTCACGATATTCTCCCAGCCGCCGCTCAGGCTGTAGCTGCCGTTCACGAAGGTGCTCAGCAGCACGGTGGTGTCCGAGGGCAACGGCGTGGCGTAGCTGGTGATCACGTCCTGCGTGTAGCGGGTGAACACGCTGGTGAGCCAGCTGCCTTTGTCCTGGAGGAAGGGCAGCAGGTGGTTCACTTCGCCCAAGGTGCTCAGCTCGGGCGCCAGCGCCGGATTGCCGATGCGCACGTTTCGAGCGTCGGCGTTCATCACGAAGGGCATGATCTGCCAGAAGTTCGGGCGGCTGATCTTGCGCGACACGTTCACTTGGACTTCGCGCATGCTCTTGTCCCACTTGCGCGAGAGGTAGAGGCCGGGGAAGAGCGCCTTGGCGATGTTGTCCGTGCCGTTGGGATAGCGGTAGCTGTAGGTGATGCCCTTGTTGCGCACCTCGGTCTCGAACCAGGTCTGCTCGAAGCGGAAGCCGGCCTGCAGGCCCCAATGGTCGGTGAGCTTGCGCTGCCAGTTCACGTAGGCGGCATTGATGATGTCGGTGATGGCGTAGTCGTTGGTGAGGCTGGTATCGGCAACGGACTGGCCCACCACGGGCGAGGTGACGAAGACTTCGAGGTAGGTATCGTCGCGCTTCACGTTCGATTTGATGCCGAGCTCGAGCTTGTTCCTCTCGCCGATCGGCTCGGCCCAATCGGCCTGCAGCGTGAACTGGTCGTTACGGCTTCCGCCGTGGTTGTCCTGCACGCGTGGGCTGGCGGGCAGCGGATCGCCCGCAGCGTCGTGGTTGATCTGCGCGAAGCGCGCGAGGCTGCTGCGGCCCCAGGTGTTGTAGGTGAGGTCGGCGCCCCATTCACGCCCTTCCTTGGGCGCCTTGCGGCGGAAGGCGAGCTGCGAGGTGGCGCTCATGGTCTCCGAATCGGAGCTGTTGTCCTGCTCGGAGGTGGACAGCAGCTCGCGGCCCGCGCCGCGGATGGTGGCGTCGAGGCGGTCCTCGCCATAGTGATCATGGAAGCGCACGCTCTGCGAGAAGCTGAGCAGGTTGCGGTTGGTCACTTGCCAGTCCACGCCGAAGCGGCCGCCGTGCATGCGGCGTGCCTGCTCGCTGCTGGTGTTCTGGTCGAAGTAGCCGGTGGTGAGGCCCGCGCTTCGTTCCGTGCGGCTCGTGGTGCCGTCGGTGAGATTGGTTCCGGTGTTGAAGTTGTAGCCGAGGCTGAAGTTCCAACGGCCCTCCTTCATGTTGAGGTGGAGGCCGCCCTGGTAGCGGCTGTTGGTGCCCGCCCCCGCCTGCACCTGCCCGCTGTAGCCGGGCTTGGTGGTCTTCTTCAGCACCACGTTGATGATGCCGCCGGTGGTGTTGGCGTCGAAGGCCACGGAGGGGTTCGTGATCACCTCGATCTTCTCAATGTCCTCTGCCGGGATCTGCTCAAGGGTCATGGCGGTGGGGCGGCCGTTCACCAGGACCTGCGGCGAGGAGCCGCGCATCTGCACATTGCCATCGAGGTCCACGCTCAGGCCGGGCACGTTCTTCATCACGTCCACGCCGGTGCCGCCCTGCGTGCTCAGGTCCTTGTCCACGGTGAACACGCGGCGATCCACCTGCATCACCATGGTGGCGCGCTCGCCGGTCACCTCCACTTCCTTCAACAGCTCTGCATCGGGCGTCAAGTTCAGGTTGCCCAGGTCCAGCTCCATGCGTTCGCGCGTGAGCCGCACCTGCTGCTCGTAGGGCGTGTAGCCGATGAAGCTGATGGTGACCTTGAGCGGCGGGCCTATGGGCAGCTTGTCCACCTCGAACTCGCCGTTGCTGCGCGTGATGCTGCCGCCGATGATGCTGTCCTTGAAGGCGAGGCGAACCGCCACCGTGGTGTACTCGGCGCCCTTGCCGGTGCCGGCATCGATCACACGGCCGTAGATGCGGCCGATGGCAGGCCCGCGCGGTGCGCCGTTGCGGCCGGGCTGCGCCTGCACGGTAAGCGGTGCGAGCAGGAGGGCGAGGAGCAGTGTGCGCATGAACGACGGCGAAAATAGCCGTCGGATATGCGCTGAGCTCCTGAGCTGTTCGGTGGATGACACAGCGAATTTTCTTATCATTGTAATGAATCCGTACCACAACGAAAAACGCTCGATCATGAAACGCTTCTTCCCATTGATGTTGACCTCACTTGGTCTGGGCTTTTGGACGTCTGAGGCGCTTGCACAGCAACCGTGGGGAATACGACCAAATATTGAAGACCTGCAGCTCTCACCCACAGAATACGATCAGCTTAGAACGGCGCTGTACCACCACATCGACCAAGAAGTGATGCAGGAGCACTGCAACTACGGCGCGATCTACATGATTGAGAGTGATTGGAGCTTCTTGCCCTTCCACCGGGTCTATCTCGAGGGCCTTGAGGATTATCTCTATTCCTTGGGACCTCCGTGGCGCAATTGGGTGCCCCTTCCAAGATGGCGGCCAACGACCCCCCTGCCCTTAGAACTTCGCTTTAACGACGCAGATTGCGGAACGGCAAATTGCTTTGTGTTTGGTGGAGACCCTTGGCAATGTGGTTGGCCGCAAGACTGGGACCCGGTTGTAGCGAAGCCGCCATATCTTTCATTGCCATCGCTGCCCGGCCCAGGCAATGACCTCTGCGATTGGAGCATGGATCCGATCGCGCCACCAACGGCGAATCCGGATTGTTGCCCGAATGGCCTTAGTCGCCAGATTGAGTACCCGCACCATGATGAAGTTCATGAACTCGTTGGTAACGGTTGGCCGGGCGGCGTGATGCGAATACCGCGAGCCCCAGCTGCTCTAGGGTTCTGGTTCTTCCACGCCTACATCGATGACATTTGGAAAGACTGGGAGATGAATTGCCCACAATCCACGATGGCTCCGATTGATCTCTACATGAAGGACATGCCAATCACGTGGTTGGATCAACGGGATCGCGGCGAGGAGCCCAACATAGACCAAGGGCCAATGTGGATCAGTGAGGACATTTGGGTGCGGAGACAAGATGATGGCGTCTTCTTCCAAGAGCATGAGAACCCCGATCACTTCACGACACCGGGATTGACGAATTACGTCTACGTGCGAGTGCGGAACCGTGGTTCTATGCCTTCAACAGGGTCGGAGCAGTTGACACTGCATTGGGCAAAGGCTGCAACGGCACTTTCATGGCCAACTCATTGGGATGGCAGCATCCAATTGATGGGGGGGCAAGTCGAGCAGGCGCATACGTTGCCAATTATCCAACCTGGCGGATCTCACATCGAGGTCTTCCAATGGAACCCGCCCGATCCTCAACTCTATGCTGACGAATACTCTTCGGGTAACGCGCTTCTCCTTGCAGATGAACCATGGCACTTCTGTCTCTTGGCCCGAATTGAAACCGCCCCTGGGCCAGACTATGGTATGACCTACCCGGAAACCGAATCGGTCAACCTGAATACTAAGAACAACAACAATATCGTCTGGAAGAATATCTCAGTCATCAATATCGATGGCATGACCGGTGGTGACCCCTGGCCTGATGAAAGGGTCGTAGGCGCTACAGTCTTGGTCGGCGATGCGTCAGGTAATGGCGGCGTGTTCGACCTGGTTTTCAAGGACCCGGACCATTTTACTGGTAACCCTGTGACGGGAGAAGCCGAGGTGAGAATCACACTCCAGGATGAGCTTTGGAATGCTTGGCAGAACGCGGGCGGCCAAATGGAGAATCTCCAAATCTCGCGTGAGGATCGCTATCAGTTGATTCTTACCGGTGGGCCGGCGAGGCTTATCGGGATACCTGTTCCCGCCGATACGCGTTACCTGGCGCACGTTGGCTTCAATTTCCTATCCGCTAAATTGACCGGACAGAAAGCCTTTGATTTCGATTTCATACAGCAGCAGAACGGTGAAACGGTTGGTGGTGAGCGCTACCATCTTAGCGTCCCTAGCAGGCCGGGCTTCTATGCCAATGCGGGTGGGAATCGCAACGTGAGTCCCAACACCACCGTTGAGTTGAACGCGAATTCAATTGCCGAAGCGGCGATTTACAACTGGTATGACCCTTCGGGGACGCTTATCTCGACGGGAACGGAATTGTCGGTCTCCCCCGATGTCACTACCAAGTATAAGCTCGAGGTCATCGCAGAACTCGATGGCGTGAAGGACTACGATTTCGTCGAGGTGAAGATCAAAGAGCATGAGATCATCTCCGTAGTGCCCAACCCCACAACCGGTGCCACAACGGTAAGCTACCATCTCGGCAACGCGAGTTCCGCGTACCTCATCTTATCCGCATCCGGCTGGTCGGGGAGTAACCAATACATCCTCGACGTATCGCAGGGAGTCGTCCAATTAAATGTCGAGAACCTTCCTCCCGGCGCGTACAATTTGGTACTTGCGGTGAATGGCCAGCCGGTGGATGTGTGTACCATAACGGTACTCTGACCATGGTCTTTTGCCAGAGCACCGATACCGATTGATTCAATGAGCCCAAGCTTGAATCAATCGAGCGTACCCCGTGCTATCAGGAGCGCGAGAGGTTCTGTCTTGGTGGGAAGCGACATGGCGTCAGAGCCATTATTGATTACAGCGACTCCGAGGGTGCCGCGCCTATATGCAATTGCGATACACTGGTGTCATTTCCTTCTGGTGATACTAGCAGGCTGGGGCCCTTTCCATGCCCACTCCCAAATTTCCTTCTTGCACACCTTCGGTGTTGATACCCTTTACGAAGAGGGGGCTGCTGTGATACAGACTGCGGATGGCGGCTTTCTGATAGCTGGAACCGAAGTGGTTCCGGACCCCATTCAGGTGGCCAAAGGGAACGGTGTCTTGCTGAAGACGAATGAGTTTGGCGAAGAAATCTGGCGACGAGTGTTTATCGCACCTGGAACGCACAGTTTGTCGTTCAATCACCTGATCACGAACACAGATGGTCAGTATGTCATTACTGGCACCTATGAGTACGAGTGGAATGCTACCCCCACTAATCATGATGTGTTCCTAGCGTTGTGTGACACTGTAGGTGATGAGGTTTGGAGCGCTCGGATGGGTGGAGCGCATCGAGACCTCGGAAGCCAGGTGAGGGAACTGCCAGATGGCGGGTATGCGGTCTGTGGCACACGGTGGGTCACGCCGACCAACATGGGTGAAGGCGCGGCCTGCTTGGCCCGTTTCAATGCGCTTGGAGATAGCCTTTGGATGCGCACCTATCCCGGCCCCGCAGGCGGGACACAGACCGCCTATTGCTTGGAGGTCGGCTTGGATTCGGGGTACTACTTGGGTGGTGCTCAGGAGTCCTTTGTTGGGACATGCGCCTACCTAATGCGCACGGATCAGCAGGGCGATACGCTTTGGACTCTAAGACTCGATCCTCTCTCGGACGGTGATGTGCGTGACATAGCTCTTAGCCCCGATGGCGGGGTTGTCGTCACTGGTTTTTCCACGGTAACAGGCTGGTCAAGGCCCTACTTGGCTAAGGTGGACCTCGAGGGCGAGCTGATCTGGAACAAGAACTACCCCATGCTCGATCCTGGTTGGGCATACGGCCTGTGCCGGACCGCTTCCGGGTACGCGCTCTTCGGCATGACCTCCGAGTACGAGTTCAGGACGATCGCGGTCGATTTCGATGGCGAGTTCGTCTGGTCGCACACGATTGAGCCAGACACCGGTTTCGAGTATGGTTACGACATCGCCCCTGCGGCGGATGGCGGCTTCGTGATGACCGGGGTAACGGGCCTGTCGGCAGATATTGTACTCATCAAGACCAACGCCAACGGCCAAATCACAACCGATGTACAAGACCATTGGGCCATCGCCAATCATGGGGCGAGGGTCTTTCCGAACCCGACGGGTCGTTTCGCCACCGTTGAGTACACGATGCATCACGCAGAGCCAGTGCATGCCCGGATTTTGGACACGGCCGGTCAAAAAGTGAGCACGGTGCAGCCGCGTACAAGTGGCCAGGGTCTATTGACCATCGATCTTGAAGGTCTTCCTAGTGGCCCTTATGTGATTGAAGTCGTCTCGCAGGTTGAGTCCTGGAATCTGCGTGTGATAAAACAGTAGTGCGATTTCCAGATGGATCAAGGCTGATCGAGCGCGAGCCGCGGGTTTCAATACTCGATGTCCTTTCGCCGCGCGACAAAGGAGAAAGGGCCGCCTCGTGTGAGACGGCCCTCGTTCTTCTGGGTAGGATTGGTCTAGTAGTCGTCGCGGCCTCCGCGGTCGCTGCGCTCACGGTAGCCACCGCGATCACCGCCACCACCACCGTAACCGCCGCGATCACCGCCACGGTCGTTGCGATAGCCGCCACGGCCACCGCCGCCGCCGCCGTAACCGCCACGATCGCCGCCGCCCTCGGTGCGAGGACGGGCCTCGTTCACCACGAGGTCGCGGCCGTGGAAATTCTTGCCATTGGTGCCCTCGATGGCCGAGCGGCCAGCGTTGTCATCGGCCATCTCCACGAAGCCGAAGCCGCGGCTCCGGTTGGTGGC
>CAZFBP010000066.1:0-12492 GCA_964517255.1 uncultured Chryseobacterium sp. | reverse complement strand
TCGACACGGTGAACAACATCCTGGCGATGAAGGTGGACATGGTGGTGATGCGCCACCCCGATCCAGGCGCGGCGGTCTTCCTGGCCCGCCACGCCCAGGCCCGGATCGTGAACGCGGGCGACGGCACCCATGAGCATCCCACTCAGGCGCTGCTCGATGCGTACAGCATCCGCGAGCGGTTGGGGAAAGTGAAGGGCGCGCGCGTGCTCATCGTCGGCGACATCCTGCACAGCCGGGTGGCCCTCAGCAACATCTCCTGCCTGCAGAAGCTCGGCGCCGAGGTGATGCTCTGCGGCCCGCGCACGCTGATGCCCCGCCATGTGGAGGCCCTCGGGGCCCGTGTGGAGCACGACTTGGACAAGGCCCTGCGCTGGTGCGATGTGGCCAACATGCTGCGCATCCAATTGGAGCGGCAGGGCGGCCAAGCGGCTCCGGGCTTCCCCAGCCTGCGCGAATACGCCATGCTCTACGGCCTGGACCTGAAACGCTACCGGGGCATCGGCAAGGAAGTGGTGATCATGCACCCCGGCCCCATCAACCGCGGCGTGGAGATCACCAGCGAAGTGGCCGATCACGCCAACAGCATCATCCTCGATCAGGTGGAGAACGGCGTGGCCATCCGCATGGCCGTGCTCTACCTGCTGGCGGCACGAATCCCACGCGCCGCTGTTTGAAACTGCCAGCACCCTGCGACCAGCCTTCGCGGGCGCCGCTGCCTATATTTGGCCGAAGAGCCATCGACCATGAACTTCAACATCGAGGACAAAGGGCGGTACACCCAGGTGACGAGCAACGTGGACAAGCTGGACACGACCTGCGCGCCTGAGCTTAAGAGCGAACTCGTTTACCTCAACAAGACGGGCGTCCGCAATGTGATCATCGACCTCGGTGCTACCCGCTACTGCGACTCATCCGGCCTGAGCGCGTTGCTCGTGGCCAATCGCCTGTGCAAGAGCGTAGGCGGAAGCTTGGTGGTGTGCGGGCTGCAAGAGCCGGTGCAGAAACTGGTGCAGATCTCCCAGTTGGAGAGCGTCCTCTCCATCACCCCGTCGGCCGCCGAAGCGGTGGACCTGCTCTACATGGAAGAGATCGAGAAGGACGTGAACAAGCCATCCTGAACCGCTAAGCATGATCAAGCACATTACACTGGCCTTGGCCGTAGGCTGTGCCTCCGCAGCGCTCGCACAGCCCTGCATTCCGAATCCGCTTTATACCGACAGCATATTCGGCGTGTGGCCTGACACCACCGAGAACTTCATGCCCGGGCAACTGGGCATCGCGTATTCACAGGACCTGAACTTGATCGTCCCGCTGGACGCGCAGGACATCGACCCCACCTTTCCGGCCGTGCAGATCGATTCAATCGTGCTGAACGGCGTGTCGGGCCTGCCAGATGGACTGAGCGTGGCTTGCGCCTCGCAGACGGCCGGACCATGCACCTATCTGCCCAGCCAGTTGGGGTGTGGTGTGATATCCGGTACCCCATTGGAGGGCGGTTTCTTCCCGCTTGATTTGAATGTGACGGGCTACTTCACGCTCTTCGGCAATGTGGTGCCTTATCCGCTGACTTTCACCGGCTACCACATCTTCATCCTTGATCCCACCAGCGTTGCCGATCCCGGACCGGTCGGGCTCACGAGTGTCAGGAACGTCCCCAATCCCTTCACCACGCGCACGCAGGTTGAATTCCATTTAGCGCGCGGGGGCTCAGTTCGCCTCAGCGTGTACGACCTGCTTGGCGCGCGGGTGGAATCGATCGGCAGCATCGGCAAGGCGGGATTGAACCGCATCACGATTGAGCGCAGCGACCTGCAGGAGGGCGTGTATCTCTACAAGCTGGAAGCTGGTGGCGAAGTGTTCACCGGGCGCATGATGCTGAGCCGTTGACCCCGTGCTGAACTCCTGAACGAAGGCCCCGTCACGGGGCCTTCTTCCTTCCATGGCGCACCGGCAATTCGATCTGATCACCTTGGGCACCGGCGCCGCGCTTCCGGCGCGGGGGCGCTATCCTTCCGCCCAACTGCTCATCGTGCACGGTGCCCCGTACTTGATCGATTGTGGCGAAGGCACGCAGGAACGGCTGCGCGCCATCAGCTTCCCCTTCAGCAGGATCGACCACATCTTCATCAGCCATCTGCACGGAGACCACTACTTGGGCCTGGTGGGCCTCATCAGCACCATGCACCTCACCGGGCGCGAACGCAAGCTCACGGTGCATGGTCCTTCGGGGCTGAAGGAAGTAGTGGATGCGCACCTGCGCGCCTCGCAGACCTACCTGCGCTATCCGTTGGAGGTGCGCGCGCTCGAACCGGTGAGCGGAGCCGTCGCTTGGAAGGATGCGCGCGTCTCGGTGACGCTGCTCGCACTGCGGCACCGGATCCCGTGCACGGGCTTCGTGTTCGAGGAGAGCCGTGCGCCGCGCCCCTTGCGCAAGGAGCGAATCGCAGCGATCCCCGCCTACATGCGATCGCGCATCAAGGACGGCGAGGACCTGCACCTGCCGGATGGAACGCTGATCCTGAACGCCGACCTGACGCTCGATCCGCCTCGCCCGCGCCGTTATGCGTACTGCTCCGATACCGCTTTCGCGCCAGAGCTGGTTCCTTGGATCAAGGGCGTTGACCTGCTCTATCATGAGGCGACCTTTAGCAGCCAGTTGGCCAAACGGGCCAAGGAGACGCTGCACAGCACCGCCGAAGAAGCGGCCACTCTTGCGCGCGACGCTGGCGCGGGCGAATTGCTCCTCGGGCATTTCAGTTCGCGCTACAAGAGCACCGATGGCTTGCTTGAGGAGGCGCGCGTGATCTTCCCTAGAGTGCGCGCGAGCGAGGAAGGCCAGGTGTACAGCGTGCCCGAGCCTCCGTCGGCGTTGTACTGACCGATGTGGATATCCGATTAGGCCATGCACGTTGCCTCCGGCTAGATTCGCCCCCGCATTAGAACGATTCTAAAGAAGCATGAGGCCCATCAGACTGCTCTTGGCCGACCACGGCGAACTCGCGCTCGTTGGCTTGCGTGCCTACTTCCAAGGCGAGGCGGCCGTGGATCTGGTGGGTGAGGCGCGCGATGCCACCGCCCTCAAGGCCCTGCTGGTGCGGCACCGGCCCGATGTGGTGCTGATGGACCACACGACGCAGGGCTTCGCCGCGCACGACATCCGCGAAGGGCTCAAGCGGTCGCCGCGCACGCGGTTCGTGGCCATCACCCACGAGCCCACGCCCATGATGCTGCTCAACGCCATGAAGGCCGGAGCCACCAGCTATGTGAAGAAGGACTGTGACCTGAAAGAGATCAACGATGCCGTCCGCAGCACTGCGCAGGGTCAACGCTTCTTCTGTGACAAGGTGTTGGAAACCTTGCGCCGCGCCGGGCACGACACGCATAGCTTCTCCACCGACCCGTTCACATGCGCGCCTGTGCTGCTGAGCGAACGCGAGTGCGAGGTGATCATGCTCATCGCCGAAGGCCGTTCCTACACGCGAATCGCCGAGCATCTTCACCTCAGCGCGCACACCGTGGTCACGCACCGCAAGAACATCATGCAGAAGCTCGGGGTGAACAGCACGGCGGCGCTGGTGCTCTACGCCGTGAAGAACGGCCTGGCCAGCCCCAACCATTTCCTCTTCAACGCAGGCGCGTGACGACGCAGCGCCCATCTTCGCCCCATGGCCATGCTCATCGCCGAGATTGGCGGCAGCTCATCGCGATGGGCGCTCCTGGACGGTGATGCGCCTGCAATGCTATTTCCCTTGCAGGGCGAAGGCATGCCAGGCCTCAACCCGCTGAGCGGCGACCCGGAACTCTTCGCACAAGGCATCCGGTCCTATTTCCTGGAGCGGCAGCCCGTGGCGCTTAACGCGCGAGCGGTGATCGCTTACGGGGCTGGCTGCGGAACCCCGGAGCGCGCGGCCATCATGGAAGGCGCATTGCGACAGCTCTGGCCGGCGGCGTCCATCTCGGTGAGCACGGACCTGGATGGTGCCGCTCGCGGTCTATGGAGCGGTGGCTCAGGGCTGGTGATCGTGCTGGGCACGGGTTCGAGCGTGGGCTGGTTCGATGGTGCGCGTCTTCATCAGCGATTCCCATCGCTCGGCTACGTTCTCGGCGATGAGGGCAGCGGCGCCGACATCGGCCGCGCACTGCTGCAGGACGCCTTTTACCGCAGGATGCCGGACGACTTGCGCGCAGCACTCTTTGGCGAGGAGGGCCCTTCATTGAGCGCGGTCCTGGAAGAGGTCTATCGCTCGCCTTTCCCATCGCGCGCGCTCGCCGCGCATGCAGGCAGATTGGCCGCCTTCCTCCACGAGGACTACGTGCGCGAGTTGATCACCGCGCGCTTCGAGGCCTTCATCGAGGCCTTCAAGCCCTTTCATCCAGCGGAGCAACGCGAGCAGGTGCGCGCCACCGGTTCCGTGGCCTGGGGCTTCCGCGAGATCCTCGCTGATCGGCTGCTGGACCACGGCATGGAGCTGCAAAGCGTGGAGCGCGACCCGCTTAATGGGCTGGTGGCGTGGCACCGGCGGCCAATAGGTCCTTGAGCCTGGCGAAGGCGGCCATGTTCCCAGGGCTGCGCACCGAGCGCAGCACGCGTTCGCGCTCCACGCGCGTAAGGTGCCAGCTCAATGAGATGCGTTCCTGCTCGTCGTGCCAGAGTTGCACGTCGATCACCTCCAAGGGCGCGCTGCCCGCCGGATCGAACAGGCGCAGCATGAGGTCGTAGTCCTGATCCTGCACCCGCACGAAGTTGTCATACACGCTGCCGATGGGGTCGAACACGCGGCCCAGGAGCGATGCGCCGCCGGGCCTCACCTGCAGTTGCTTCTGCGTATCGCGCAGCTGCAGGATCACCACGCCGCTCGTGTTCGCCTCGATCCATTCGCGGAAGGTGCTCAGCCAGGCGAGCGTGACGCGGTAGCCGTAGTTGTCTCGCACCCCGGCATCCATCACGCGCATGGGCGGCTGGCTCGGCAAGGTGGTCACCGGCGTGATGTACGGGAAGCTCGCGCTCATGCGCAGGGCGCTGGTCAGTTTCAAGCTGTCGGGATCGTGCGCGGCGAAAAGGCGCCTGAACTCGATGGCCTCGGCCTGGCTCGGGAGGTTCACCAGGGCCTCTGGCGTGATCGCGGTGAGGTAGGCGGCGGGCTGCGCGGCGATCACCATGCGCCGGCCATCGTTGATGCTCACGGGGCTGGTGGCGAGCATGGGGATCAACGCGTCGCGCTCCGCTGCGGCCAGATCGCCAAGGCGCACATCCAGGAGCCCGCGCGTGTTCTCATTGAGGCGGTGCTCGAAGGCCGTGGCGCGGTCCAGCGTGTAGCGCTTGCTGCCGTCTCGCACGGTGCGGTAGCGGATGAACATGTCGTTGGTGACGAAGCTGAAGGCCACCGGGTTCAGCATGTCGCCGCTGATCTCCTCCAGCACGCGGGGATCGAACCGCTCCTGCGCGCCCTTGGCCCGGTCGTGCAGGTGGAATTGACGGTAATAGGCGGCGCCGATCAATCCGCCGGAGGAGCCGGTCATGAGCGCCGCGCGCTCCATGAGTTGGCCGCCGATCATGCTGTCGGCCATCTGCAGGCAGCGATAGCTCCAGAGCATGCTGCGCAGGCCGCCGCCGCTGGTGCTGATCACCAGCAGTTTGGGCTTGGCTTCCCCGCTGTCGGAAGGCGTGTTGTTCGCCTTCCAGCGCTCCAAGGTGGCAAGGGTGGCGCGGGCGTCGGCACCGGCCGCGCCCGTGTCGTTGGCCAGCGCGGCCAGCGTGGCTTGATCGTAGGTCGCGGGCGGCGGTGCGTAATCCAGGCCGTAGGCGCGCGTGTCGTAGAGGAAGCGATCGGTGCGGTGGCTGATCAGGTTGAGG
Source organism: uncultured Chryseobacterium sp. (assembly GCA_964517255.1). GTDB lineage: Bacteria > Bacteroidota > Bacteroidia > Flavobacteriales_F > PHOS-HE28 > PHOS-HE28. The sequence continues at coordinate 6,638 of CAZFBP010000066.1, read as the reverse complement.
CCTGCCACCAGGATCACGATCACGGTGCCGGTCCATCCCTGCAGCCAGCTGAAGAGCGCGCTGACGAGCATGAGCACGATGGTGAAGAGCAGGAAGGCGCTGGCCCCGGCGGGGATGGCGAACAGCGGCACGTTGCTGAACGCGCCGAGCAGGATGAAGCTGAGCACCAGCACCAGCTCGAAGATGGAGCCGTTGATGTGGTTCTGCCAGAGCACGTCGCGCAGCAGCTCCTGATCGTAGTGCGCGCTGCTGCGGGCCAGCATGATGCGCAGGCGAGGCGTGAGGTAGGTCTCCACACGCCACTTCTCGCTGCGCTGCTGGCGGCGCAGCCAGCGCATGGCCTTGCGGCGCTCGCGCGGCTTGCGCATGAGCGACTCATGGTGCGGCCCGAGGATGTCCATGAGGGGCTCTTCCGGCCGGTACTCCTCGGCTGGCGTGCCGAGCAGCTTCACGATGTCGGTGTTGGTCCGTGTGAAATAGAGAAGGGCAAGGCCCATGAAGGCCCCAATGCCGAACAGGAAGCCGGACAGGTTGAGCGCGATGCCCGGCATGGGCACCAGCTCCTGCTCGTACTGGAAGCGCGCCGCGCACCACAGGTAGGTGAGCACGAAGAGCGCCGGGATCAGCGCATTGTTCACGTTGAACTTGAGGAAGGGCCGCGCGATGGTGGCGATGAATGGGAAGCGGTACCCGTGCATCGCGTAGCTGTACAGGTTGAAGGCCGTGATGAAGCCGCCCAGCGCGAAGCCCGTGAGGGCATGCGAGAGGAAGCCCACGTGGCCGAAGTACTCTGGGAAGAGGAAGAGGTAGGGCACGCCGTACTTCACCCCGAGGCTCTCGGTGATGTACGCGAAGAGCAGCACCCACGCGAAGAGCAGCAGGTGGTTCTTCTTCAGGTGCAGCAGCAGCAGCTGGATCGGGAAGAAGTACGCCACGCGGCGCCACCATTGGCGGAAGGTGAGATGGGCGCTCATCGCATCGGCGGTCTTCGCCAATGATACGCGCGGGTGCCACGCCTTGTTGTGACAGACGACAGCCTCCCTCAACCGGGAGGGGTTCGATCGGGCGGATCGACGGCCGGCCCTAAACCTTCCCCAGCGTCACGGCCATCACTTCGGCCTCCAGCGCATCGGCTTTCGCCTTCAGTGCCTCCGCTTCCTTGAGCACAGCCTCCTTGAAGGCGGCATCATCAAGCCCCGCGCAGTTGATGCGCACGTTGAGGTAGCCGCCGAGCGCCCCGGCACGCGCGCACAGGGCCCCTACGCCGGCATCGCTCACGCTGGCGGGCAGGCCCTCGGCGGCCATGGCCTTCATCAGGTCCATGCTCTCCACGCACACCTGCATGGTGCGCAGCGGCGTGTTGATGGCGCCCTTGGTGGCTTCGGTGATGGCGGCCTTGCGCGCCTTCTTCTCCTCATCGCTGCCTTTGGGCAGGCCCATGGCGGACATGATGCGGTCGAAGGCGCGCGTGTCCTCGTCCACGAGGAAGAGCAGCTCATTGCGCAGCCGCTCGCCTCTCACCGCCCAATCGCTGAAGTGCTTCCAGCGATCGTCCCAGCCGCGCTTGTGCGCGCTGAGGTTGGCCACCATGGTGCCGAGCGCGGCGCCCAGCGCGCCCATGTACGCGGCCACGCTGCCGCCGCCAGGCGCGGGGCTTTCGTTCGCGGTCTCTTCGCTGAAGCGCTTCAGGTCCATGCGCACCAGGCGCTCGTTGCCGGCGTCTTCCAGCATGTGCTCGATCACCTTCTTCTGCGGATCGAAGGGGCCGAGGTCGTCGAGCCCGAGGCTCTTCACCGCGATCTTGATCTTCTCGCGCTCGGAGATGCCGAGGCTGCGCTGCTGGCGGGCCAGGTAGAAGTCGGCGGCATCGAGCAGCGCCTGCTTCGGGATCAGGCCCACGAGCTCGCTGCCGGTCACGCGGATGCCGCGCTCGGCTGCGCTCTTGCATGCCTCATCGAAGGCGACGTGCACGGGCGTCACCGTGACGTCCGTGAGGTTGAACGAGAGCTGCGCGATGCCGTACTCCTCGATGTACCATCCGATGCCCTTCACGGCTTTGAGCTTGCCGGGCACCTGCTTCTCGCTGCCATCGGCCTGCTTCACCTTGCGGCCTGCTTCGCGCACATCGAAGGCGATCGCATTGGCCCGCCGCGTGCTCGTGGTGTTGAGGTTCACGTTGTAGGCCACAAGGAAATTGCGCGCGCCCACGGCGATGGCGCCGCTCTTCGCAACGTTCTCTGAGAATTCCGCAGGTCCGAAGTCGGGCCTCCATGCGGGATCCTTCAGCTTTTTGGGCAGGCCCTCGTACTCGCCGCTCCGGTTGTTCGCCAGGTTGCGGCGCTTCTGCTCGCTGGCGGCGTTCTCGTACAGGTACACCGGTATGCCCAGCTCCTTGCCTATGCGCTCACCCAGTTTCCTAGCGTGCGCCGCGCATTCCTCCATGCTCACGCCGCTGATGGGCACAAGTGGGCACACGTCGGTGGCGCCGAAGCGCGGGTGCTCGCCCTTGTGCCCGCGCATGTCGATGAGCTCTTGCGCCTTCTTCACCAGGCGGAAGGCCGCTTCGCAAACCTGCTCGGGTTCGCCCACGAAGGTGATCACGGTGCGGTTGGTGGCCTTGCCGGGATCGACATCCAGGAGGCGCACGCCCTCAACGGTCTCGGCCACTGCGGCGATGGCGTCGATCCTGGCACGGTCGCGGCCCTCGCTGATGTTGGGCACGCATTCGATGATCCGTTGGTGCATGGTGGTTCCTCGTTGGGGCGCCAAATCTAGGTGCGAGACATTCGAGGCATCTTCGCGCCATGCGCCTCATCCCGTTCACCCTCGTGGCCTTTGGCGTGCTCGCCCAATGCGCTCCGCGCGCGGTCTCACAAGCATCGATGACCACCGTGTACATCGCCCGGCATGCGGAGAAGCTGGATCCCCAAGACCCGGAATCCCCTTTATCGACCGACGGACGTGCGCGCGCAGCCTTCCTTGCTGACCGGCTGAAAGGGGAGAACGTGACGCGCATTTACGCCACCACCAAACTGCGCACGCAGCAGACTGCCGCTCCCTTGGCACAGGTGCTCGGCATCGAGCCTGTCGTGCTCGACCCGTACGCGCTGGATGACTTGATCGCGCGGATCCGCTCGGGCGACCAAGGAAGGACGGTGCTGGTGGTCGGCCATAGCAATTCGATCCCGGACATCGTGCGGCGCTTGTCGGGGCAGGGCATCGAGGGGATCGAGGAGAATCAGTACGGCCGGCTGTTCAAAGTGACTCTCCCGGCGGACGGCGCTGCCGCACTCGAGGAGCAGCGGTATGGTCCGTAGGCTGAGACGCGCGGTGCAGAGCTGATCGCGCGGTGCTTGTCCACGCGCTGCGCCAGGTGCCGGAAGCTCGCGCGCGAAGACTCTTCACCCTCCGGACTTCTTCGCCTTGTAGCCTTTCTCGGTGAGCCAGGCCAGCACCTTGTCGCGGTGGTCGCCTTGCAGCAGGATCACGCCATCCTTGGTGTTGCCGCCCACTCCGCATTTGCTCTTGAGCGCACGGCCCAAGTCATTCAGATCTGCTTCCTTACCCACGAAGCCCACGATGCGTGTCACCTCCTTGTTGCCCTTCAAGCGGTCAAGATGAATGCGCAGGTCCTGCTGCTGGGCCGGCAGCGTGGCGGGCTCGCGAGCGGTGCTCAGGTTCTTGTTGGTACTGTGCACCAGGCCGCCAAGGCCGCTTGGAGGGCGCTTCTTCATGCGGTAAAGGAACGAGGAGGCCCTTGAGGAGCAAAGGCGGCGTTTCCTCATGCGTTAGTTTCGTCGGCCCCAGTACCAGCACGTGCGTTTCCTCCTGCTTGCCCTTCCGGCATTGTCCTGCGCCCTCCTGGCTTCCGCCCAGGATTACACCTTCTCCGACGACTACACCGTTGAGCTGGGCAAGCCGTATCCGGTGATCGATGGCGTGAAGCGCTATTACGAAGTGGAGGACGGCATCGTCTGCGTGAAGAACGATGGAGACCGTTGGTTCATCCAGAAACTGGGCAGCGACGGCCTCACCCAGCAGGCCATGCAGCAGTATGAGGACTTCGCCAAGGGCATGCAGTTCGAGCATGTGGCCCAGTTCGGCGGTCGCATGCACTTCTTCTATTCGGTATGGGACAAGGAGAACGAGAAGGAGCAGCTCTTCGCCCGCGAGATCGACATGAAGACCGCCAAGTTCATGGCCAAAGGGCAGAAGGTGCTTTCCGTCAAGGGGAGGATCAGGGGCACGCTCACGGCCTCGGGCTTCTACCGTTTCGAGGTCACGGACAAATTCGACTTCATCCTCAGCGCCGATGAGCAGAACCTCGTGGTACAGTACTCGCGCGTGAAGGACAAGAAGGAATTGAAGGAGAACAAGGAGTTGCGCAAAGAGATCGAGTTGTCCGTGGCGGTGCTCAATCCGGACCTCACGATCAGCTGGTCCGCTGACCTGAAGGTTCCCTACGGCAACGACGTGATGACGATCAAGGACTACACGATCGACTCGAAGGGCGATATCTGCATCATCGCCAGCGTGTACAAGGGCAGCGCGGAGAAAGCCAAGGACCGCAAGGCGAACGACTACCAGTACGAGTTCCTGCGCTGCAAGAACCGCGGCCTGAACTGGGAGGCCGCGCCGCTGGCCCTGGTGAACCAGAAGCTCATGTCCATCAGCTTCTTCGAGGATGCCACCGGCAGCTTGCGCGCCGCAGGCTTCTACAGAAAGGACTGGGAGCAGTGGGGGGCCGATGGGGTCTTCGTGTGCGCGTTCGATGATCACGATGAGCTCTCGAACGTGGCCTTCCACGAGATTCCCAAGGCGCTCATCAACATGTACGCGCACAAGAAGGAAGTGAAGCGCAACGAGAAGAAGGAGGACAAGGGCGAGGACCTCGGCCTCTCCAACATGGACCTCAGCCGGGTGCTCATCGTGCGCGATGGCAGCCTGCTGGTGATCGGCGAGAAGCGCTACATCACCGTGCACTGCTACACCGATTCACGCGGCTACAGATACTGCAACACGTTTTATCACGCCGACGATCTGCTCGTGGCCAGCATCGGAGCCGATGGCGCGTTGGACTGGATGAGCCGCGTGCCCAAGCGCATGTACGCTGGTGGACCCATCGGCACCAGCTACAAGTACCTGCACGCCGCAGGCGCCCACCACTTCATCCACTTCGACCACAGCAAGGACCTCGACATCCGCTCCGATGAGCCGCCCACCATGAAAGGCGATGTGCTCATCGTGGCCGACCGATTGAACGAGGGCACCGGCAGCATGGAGCGCCAGGCCATCCTCAACCCCGATGAAGTGAAGGGCGTGAAGCTCTACCAGCTCAGCATGGAGCGCCTCACCCGCACCAGCAATGGCGAGATCCTCATGGAGGCCTACAAGAAGCAGAAGGAGGACGTGCTGGTGCGGATCACCGTGAAGGAGTGATCAGAAGCCGAGCCGAACGCCGAGGTTGATCACCATGGCGCGCGTAAGCCCATCGGGCCGTGCCTCGCGCACGATCACCGGGGAGCCGAATGATGCTTCCAGCGCCCAGGCGTCGTTCAAGCGGAAGCGCGCATCGGCGGTGAGATTGAGGGTGAGGCCGTCAGAGCCTTTCACATCACGGCGCACGAATGGCTCCATATCCCATGGGTCCGGTGTAGCATCCACTTCCAAACGGCTATCCAGTCCAAGGTGGTATATGGCGAGCAGACCGGGTTGGATGGAGAATTTCCCGATGGGAAGCGCGTATTGCAGGCGTGCCACCGCATCGTTCGCCCGTTCCAGATAGGCCGACTCGAAGTACTTGAGCGCATCCGCGTCGCCGTCCCAGGCTTCATTGTAGAAGAGGTTCTCGTTGCCTTGGTCCAGCACATGCTGATAGGCAAGTGCGGTCGTCCAGCGCTTGTACCTGTATTGGACGCCGAGCAACAGGTCCAAGGTGCCGAGCCCGGGTTGGTATGGCATGGGCAACGGCTTGAAGTCCGGTCCGAAGCTGGTCTGTTCCAACGGTTGGGGAGAGGTCTCGCCGGTTGGCACCCGCAGCCCGGCTATCGCTGTCAGGTTGCGGTCGCGCTCCTTCACGAACGCATAGCTGGAGGTGAAGATCATATCACCGATGCCGCTGTGCTCGCCCAGGTTGCCGCTGGCACTCACGTATGGCACCTTCAACTGTAGGCCCAACCGCTCGCTGATGCCGATGCCGATCTCCGGCACGACCTGCATGATCACCACGCCCTGCTCGCCAACGGCATAGCTGTACTGGAGCCTGGCGAAGTGTCGGGGCTCTTTGGCACCGGTGCTATCGCCGGATGTGGTTAGCTGACCGATCGGGCCTGCGGTGCACACGCCAGCATCGCTGCAGCCTTGGGCCGAGATGAATTGCGGTATCGCTGCGGTGAGCAGGAAGGGTAGGAGCTTGCGGATCATGGGTTCATATGGGTTGAACAACGCCGTTCGGTTGGTCGAAGTACATGGCTCTGCCTGACACACGGCTACTTTTGGCGCACCAACCTAGGAACCATGCCAGGCACCGAACTGTTCGGCGAGGAGGAGAAGAAAGAAGTGATGGACGTCCTGAACACGGGCGTGCTCTTCCGCTACAACCACGATGCCCAGCGCAAGGGCCACTGGAAGGCGAAGGA
>CAZFBP010000065.1:0-12575 GCA_964517255.1 uncultured Chryseobacterium sp. | reverse complement strand
GAGAGGAAGGGCCGCACGCAGGAGGAGCTGCACACCGTGATCCACTGGCTCACGGGCTACACGGAGAAAGGCCTCGCCAAAGTGATCGCCGACAGGACCGACTTCGAGACCTTCTTCGCCAAGGAGCCACGCATGCACCCGAACGCGGGCATGATCACGGGCATGATCTGCGGCTACCGGATCGAAGAGATCGAGGACCCGATCATGCGGCAGGTGCGCTACCTGGACAAGCTGGTGGATGAACTGGCGAAAGGCAGGGCGATGGAGAAGATCCTGCGGAAATGAACGAGCAGGCATGAACCGAGTAACCGGCATGATAAGCCGCTGAACAGGCTTCATCATGGATGACTTCGGCTTCTTCGTTCCGTATCTGATCGTACTTCTGCTCGTGCTACTCCTATTGGAGCCGGGCTGTGGTGGTTATGGAGGGTCGTGAATGCATTTCGTGCGGGTCGAGTTCGGTCTGCGTGGCTGCAGCTCGGGGTGTTATTGCTGGTCGCAATACCGATCCTCTGGCATTTGGAGGTGCTTCCGCTATCGCGGAACTTCCGGTTTGTTGATGAAGCAGAGCTATTGACCGGACAACGTTTCTGGGGCTGGAGGGATGGTGGGGTGGACGAAACAAGCATTCGTGGTGAAGGCTACTGGCTTGAGTTCTTCACCATTCGTGAGGAAGTGGCCCAACGGTTCCATCAGCCTGAGGTGTCCTTCTTCGCGCACCGACCGCAAAGCGCATGGATCACTCAACGGGGCTGGCATGGCTGGAAGCGTTGCCCGGTGCTTCCCACAGATAGCGCCATATTCGTTTCTGCTACCCCGATCCTCAGAGGGTGGTCATCAACCAACATTGAAGCCGTTGAGCGGCTCAAGCGACGGGGTCGAGCACCAGGCTGCTACTATGCATATGATGGTGGTGCGGGTTCGCTGAATTTCTACATGATCAATCCGAATGAGCGTGCGATGGCGATCGTGCACAGCAATCCTTGATGGATTTGGACAATACATCGATCTGTTTCTCATCGATGCGGTCGAAGGCCGGACGCGGGTCCTTGCTCACCAGGGCGTTCACCTCCTTGAAGTTGCGCTGGTGAACACCGCGACGCTCCACCAGCTGCGCCCTTCGGCTCAGCAATCGCTTCACCTTGCTCAGCTTCAGTCCGTCAAGGCTGATCAGCCGGGCCTTGTCGTGATCCAATCGCCGGACTGCCTTGGCGCGCAATGCGCTATTGCCACAGAAGCGATCCAGTGCCCTTCGCCTTGCATTAACATCCCAGCGCCGGTAAAGCGCTATCACGATGAGGCGCTCAGCGGCCAAGCCATCATTGGTTCTTCGCGAATCATCACCCTCGGCGTCCAGCCGAACCCGATGCTCGATCGCATTCGCCTCATCCGCCTGCCAGCAACGGCGCCCGCCATCGTGCTGTGCGATGCCATGGGCCGCGTGGCGCTCGCTGGCGCGCTCGTGCAGAACACCATCGACCTCAGCGCCCTCGCCGGAGGTAGTTACTTGGCAGAGGTGCTGGATACGCGCGGTGCGCTCAGGGTGCTGCGCGAGTGATGAAGGAGGGAGAACGAGGAAGGCCCGGAGCGATCCGGGCCTTCCTCATTCGTTCAATCCCGTTCAGCGCTTCTTCGCAACAGCCTTGCTCGCCGCCACGGGCTTCGCGCCGTTCTTGCTCGGCAAAGGCTTCAGGGTGCCCTTCTTCAGCGGCTTCATGGCCTCCTTCGCTTCAGCCTTCGCGGCAGGCTTCTCCATCGGGAAGAGGCCGTGGATCTCGGCATCGATGCGGCTGATTATGCGGCCCAGGTCCTCCGGATCATTGTGGAAAGCGTTGTCCTCCATGTCGATCACCAGGAGCTTGCCCTTGTCGTACTTCTCGATCCAAGCGTCGTAGCCTTCGTTGAGGCGCTTGAGGTAATCGATGCTGATGCTGGCCTCGTAATCGCGGCCGCGCTCGCTGATCTGCTTCACCAACTTCTCCACCGGCGCTTGCAGGTAGATCAGCAGGTCGGGCGGCTGTATGGCGCGCTCCATGTTGATGAAGAGGCGGTGGTAGTTCTCGAAGTCGCGCGTGGTCATCAGCCCCATGGCGTGCAGGTTGGGGGCGAAGATGTACGCGTCCTCATAGATCGTGCGGTCCTGGATCACGTTGCGCCCGCTCTGCCGGATCTCGAGCAGTTGCTCGAAGCGCGAGTTGAGGAAGAAGATCTGGAGGTTGAAGCTCCAGCGCTGCATGTCCTTGTAGAAGTCGAAGAGGTAGGGGTTGTTGTCCACGGCCTCCTGCAGCTGCTCCCAGCGGTAATGCTTGGCGAGGAGCTGCGTGAGCGTGGTCTTGCCCGCTCCGATGTTGCCTGCGATGGCGATGTGCATTGAAGAATGCAGGTTGAGGGTTGAAAGTTGGGGAGGTTGAGGGTTGAATGCAACCGTTCAACGGCTGGCGAAGTTATCCGGGCGCGCAACGGCGCAAGGGGTTGTGGAAAACTCGTTCAGCGCCGTGCGGGGCGGAGCGGATGCACCAGGATCCGATCGGCCAGGAGCAGGTGCGCCATGCCGCGGTCCACGCGCAGATCGCGCACGTGCTCCAGCGGCGCATCAATCGCGATCGGCTCCAGGGCGAAGGAGCGCAGGTCATAGAGCCACGCGCCCTTGGCGTCGAGGAAGGCGATGATGCCATCGCGCACCTGGAAGCCACGCGCGCCGATGATGGGCAGCTGCTTCACGAAGGTGCCGAAGAGGTCGAAGACGAGGATGCCGTGGGCGGGCGAGTTCACGTAGAGGCGGCTGTCGTGCTCCTGCATGGCCAACGGTTCCGGCGCGAAGCCGAGCAATTGGTCGAGGCGGCCGGTGTTGGCCATGGGCTTGAGCTGGCCATCCACGCGGAGCAGGGCCATCTCGCGCTGGTCGAAGAGCCAGAAGCTGTTCTGCACGCTCATGCAGGCGAGCACCGCCTGAGGGTGGCCGCTGCGGGGCAGATTGATCACGCTGCCCTGCACGGCCAGGGTGTTGTCCAGCACGGCCAATTGCCCCTGCTCACGCGCGTGCACCATCGGCTTCAGGGAGTAGAAGGCGTCGATGGCGCTGATGCGTCCGAAGGTCTTCAGGCTGTTGCGAAGCCACGAGCGGCCCTTGGCGTCGAAGAGCACGAGCTCATCGCCCTGCAGCGCGTACACGTTGCCGAGCTCGTCGGTGGTGAAGGCGTCGAAGCGGCCCTCGATCGCATGGCCCACGCTCGCGACCTGCGCGCGAACGGGCATGGCCAGCACCAGGGTCGGGAGCAGTGCTCGCAGCCTCATGCGCTCACAGGTGCCAGGATCGATTCAATCAGCGCGCGGTCGTTGCATAGCCGGGGCACCTTGTTCTGCCCGCCGAGCTTGCCGCGTTGGCGCATCCATGCGTGGAAGGTGCCGCGCTCCAGGACATGCATCACGGGGCGGCGCAGGGCCATGTCGCCGCGCCGCTTGGCATCGTAATCCGAGTTGAGCGCGCGCATGGCACCATCGAGCGCATCGATGAAGCGGTCGAGATTGTCCGGCGGGCGCTCGAACTCGATGGCCCATTCATGGCCGCCGCGCGCATCGCCTTCCATGTAGATGGGCGCTGCGGTGTACTCGCTGACGACGGCGCCGGTGGCCTTGCACGCCGCTTCGATGCCGCGATCGGCATTGTCAACGATGAGTTCCTCGCCGAACGCGTTGATGAAGCTCCGGGTGCGCCCGCTCACCTGTATGCGGTACGGCTTCACGCTGGTGAAGCGCACGGTATCACCGGGCATGTAGCGCCACAGGCCGCCGTTGGTGCTGATCACCAAGGCATAGCTCACCTCCGGCTCCACCTCGGCGAGCAGCACGGTGCGCGGATGCTCCTTCCCCACCTCTTCCAGCGGCATGAACTCGTAGAAGATGCCGTAGTCGAGCATGAGCAGCATGTCGTCGGCCGTGGCGCGGTCCTGCAGGGCGAAGAAGCCCTCGCTGGCGTTGTAGCTCTCCAGGTAGTGCAGCTGCGGGTTGCGGATCAGGTCGTGGAACTGCTCGCGGTAGGGCCTGAAGCTCACGCCGCCGTGCATGAAGAGCTCGAGGTTGGGCCACACCTGCATGATGTCGCGCTTGCCGGTGAGCTCCAGGATGCGGCGCAGGAGCACCAGGGTCCAGCTGGGCACGCCGGCCATGCAGCGCACATCCTCGCGCATCGTTTCCTTGGCCATGCGCTCGATCTTCTCCTCCCAGTTCTCCATCAGGGCGGTCTCGATCACGGGCGTGCGCCGCACTTCAACCCACAACGGAAGATTCCGGATGATGATGGCGCTGAGGTCGCCGCTGTAGGCATCGGCGCGCAGGTGCTCGATGCTGCTGCTGCCGCCGATCACCAGGCTCATGCCTTGGTAGAGCTTGCTGTCGGGCCGCTGGTGGTAGTGCAGGGCGATCATGTCCTTGCCCCCCTTGTAGTGGCATTCCTCCAGGGCCTCGCGGCTCACGGGGATGTACTTGCTGCGGTCGCTGGTGGTGCCGCTGCTCTTGGCGAACCACTTGGCATCGGTGGGCCAGAGCACGTTCTGCTCGCCCTTGCGCAGGCGCGAGACGTAGGGCTTCACCGCTTCGTAATCCTGCACGGGCACGCGGGCGCGGAACTCATCGATCGTGGTGATGGTCGCGTAATCGTGCTGCCTTCCCCATTCGGTGTAGCGCGCCATGCGCAGCAGCGAGTGGAACATCTCCAGCTGCGCCATGTGCGGGTGGTCGCGGAACAGCTCGATCTGCTGCAGGCGCTTCTTGATGAGGAAGCCGAAGAGTGCGTTGAAGGGCATGGTGCGTCGCGCGCCTATCTTCCGCCGAAAGTAAACCCGAAGCGATGAATGACGGTGAACCGCTCTTCAAGATGAGCGCCAGGCTGGGCGCCGATGGCACGGTGCGCTATGCGCTGCCCTTCGCTTCTCCGATGGAACTGGAAGCCTTCATCGGCCGCCCGCTCACGCTCCGGGCCACTGGCGCCTTGAGCTGCGTGAGCTGCGGGAAGCGCGTGAAGAAGCTCTTCCAGCAGGGCTTCTGCTACCCCTGCCTCATCAGTGCGCCCGAGGCGGCCGAGTGCATCGTTCACCCCGAGCTGTGCCGCGCGCATCTCGGCGAGGGCCGTGACCCCGATTGGGAGATCGCGCACCACGCCACCGAGCATGTGGTGTACCTCAGCTGCACGGGCAATGCGAAGGTGGGCGTCACGCGCGCCACGCAGGTGCCCACGCGCTGGATCGATCAAGGGGCGGTGGCCGCGCTGGTGATCGCGCGCGTGCCCTACCGCCAGCTCGCGGGCCTCATCGAGGTGGACCTGAAGCGCGTGTTCGCCGACAAGACGAATTGGCGCGCGATGCTCAAGGAGGTGACGCCCGATGCCGACGCGTTGCGCGGCGCGCGCGCGCAGGCCATCGGCGCGCTACGCTCGGACCTGCAGGCGCATCTGCTCCATGGCGAGGAGCCGCTCACGATCAACTACCCCGTGCTCGCCTATCCGCCCAAGGTCACCAGCGTGTCGTTCGAGAAGCAGCCGGAAGTGGGCGGCCTGCTCGTGGGCATCAAGGGGCAGTACCTGATCTGGGAGGATGGCCGCGTGGTGAACATCCGCAACCAGAGCGGGGTGCATGTGATGGTGGAAAGCTGAAGGCCGCGTGTAACCATCGACCGGGCCTCGCGTTACAGCATCCGGGTTTTGGTTAGATCAGGCAACTGATCACAAAGGGCAAGCGGGCGGTCGCCATACGGCGGCCGCCCGTGCTTGCTTCCGATAGGTCGAAAGAGAATCCGGCAGGGAACGCGAAGGAGGTGAAGGAGGCAGCGGTGTCCGCTCCTCATTCACCTCCCTGGCCTCCTTCACCTTCTCTCGTGCAAGCCCGATCTGCCGCTCCTCGGTTCCGGCTTGCACATAAGACCCGTTACTGGATCACCAGTTCGAACGGCATGCGGGCCTGTATGCCCGAATAGCCTTTGGCCTCGCGGGCCTGCTTGAACTGCTGGAGCATCTGGGCATCGTCGCCGAGGTACTCGCGCACCACCCAGGCCTTTGTTTCGGTGTTCAGGTCCTTCAGCAGTTTCTGGAGGAAATCCTCCTGCTCGGGCATCTCCACCTTGCGGTAGTCGCTGATGCCGGCGAGTTCGGCCGCGGCCTTGATCGCGTCCTCCAAGCCGCCGAGCTCATCCACCAGGCCGCGCTCCTTGGCGTCGGCGCCGGTCCACACGCGGCCCTGACCGATGCTGTCCACTTGGGCGGTGGTGAGCTTGCGGCCATCGGCCACGCGCTGCACGAATCCGTCGTAGAACTCATCCACCCACACCTGCATCATGCGCCTCTCGGTCTCGTTCAGCGGCCGGCTCACGGTGAGCATGTCGGCGTACTGGTGGGTCTTGGCGCCATCGAAGCTGATGCCGAGCTTGTTGTTGAAGAAGCCCTGCATGTTGGGGATCAGGCCGAACACGCCGATGCTGCCGGTGATGGTGGTGGGCTCCGCGTAGATCTTCGTTGCCGGGCAGCTGATGTAGTAGCCGCCGCTCGCCGCCACGTTGCCCATGCTCACCACCACGGGCTTCGTATCGGCCGCCAGCTTCACCTCGCGCCAGATCACTTCGCTGGCCAGGCCGCTGCCGCCGGGGCTGTTCACGCGCAGCACGATGGCCTTGATGGCGCTGTCCTCGCGCGCCTCTCGGATGGTGCTTGAGAGCGCGGCGCTCTGGATCTCCTCGTCGTCGTCGCCGCTGCTGATGCCGCCCTCGGCGTAGATGACGGCGAGCTTCGTCTTCGCATCGCCCTTCTTCTCTTCCTTGCCGTCGCCACTGCGCAGGTATTTGCTCAGGCCCACGAAGGCGATCTCCTTTTCCTTGTCGAGGCTCATGCGCTCCTTGAGGTCGGCGAGCACCTCGTCACGGTACATCAGCGCGTCAACGAGCTTCAGGTCGCGGGCGGTCTCGTCGTTTCGCGCCGCCAAGGTGTTCACGATGCTATCGAGCGTGGCTTCCGAATGGCCGGTCTTGGCGCTCACGGCGGAGCGATGCTCGGCCCAGAGGCCCTTCAGGATCAACTCGATCTGCGCGCGGTTGGCATCGCTCATGCGATCCTCGGTGTACACTTCGCCGAAGCTCTTGAACTTGTTGTTGCTGCCACGGATGAACTGCATGTCGATGTCGAGCTTCGCGAAGAGGCCTTTCAGGAACATGTACTCGCTGTGCAGGCCGCGGTAGTCCACCATGCCCTTGGGCTGCAGGTAGATCCGGTCCGCAGCAGTCGCCAGATAGTAGCTTCCTTGCGAGTACAGCTCGGACCAGGCCACCACGGGCTTGCCGCTCTCCTGCTTGAACTCGATGAGCTTCTTGCGGATCTCGCGCAGGTTGGCGAAGCCGCTTGAGACGCCGCTCAGGTCGAGGAAGACGCCTTCGATGTGCTCATCGGCCTTGGCCATGTCGAGTGCCTTGATCACGTGGTTGAGGCCGACCTTCTCCTCGCCCTGGAATGGCCCGAGGTCGAAGTCCATGTCCTCGTCGGAGCCGCGATCGCCGATGGGCGCGTCGAAGGTGAGCTGGAGCACCGTGCCGTCCTTGACCTGGACGGCCTTGCCCTTGCCGCCCAGGCCCGCGGCCGCAGCGGCGAGCATGCCGAAGAAGAGCACGATGAGCACCACGCCGATCAGCAAGGTGCCCAGCATGGAGGCGAACATGAATTTGAAGAACTGTCTCATGGGGGCAGGGCTGTTTGTTTCGACGGCGAACATAGACCGCGCTTCCTTCTTGCTGCCAGGCCGCTTACACCAGCGGGAAGGTGGGTGGATGGGAGGCCCCGATAGCTTTGGCGCCGTGGCCTCCCGGTATGAAGCGCTGTTGCTGTTGGGTGGCAACGTGGGCGATATGAAGAGCACCTTCTCCGTTGTCGAGTCGATGATCACCCATCCCGAAGGCCCGATCGGCGCTGCCATGACGGCCCGCAGCCGTGATCACTGGACCGAGCCTTGGGGCTTCTCGGATGAACGGCTCTTCCTGAACCGCGCGCTGCTCGTGAGCACCACGCTGGAGCCGCTCGACCTGCTCGGTGAACTCCTCACGATCGAACAGGCGCTAGGCCGCAATCGCTCGAATGAGCGCCGCTATGCATCGCGCACCATCGACATCGACATCCTGCTCATCGGCGATCAGGTCATCGATACGCCCGCCTTGCACCTGCCGCATCCGCGATTGCACGAACGGGCCTTCGCGCTGGCGCCCGCTGCCGACGTGGCGCCGCTGTGGGTCCATCCGAAACTGGACCGCACGGTGATCGAGTTGCTCAACGACCTTCGCCGACCGGCATGAGCGCGCGCCACTCCTACATCGCCATCGAGGGCCTCATCGGCGCTGGCAAGACCACTTTGGCGCGGCGGCTCGCGGAGCGCTGGAACGGCCGCTTGGTGCTGGAGGAGTTCGACGACAACCCCTTCCTCCCGCGCTTCTACCAGGAGCCGGAGCGCTACGCCTTCAGCGTGGAATTGAGCTTCCTCGCCCAGCGCTACCACCAGCTCAAGCGCGCCACCGAGCAGGACCTCTTCAGCCCGGTCACCGTGGCCGATTACAGCATCGGAAAATCGCTCGTGTTCGCCAGCGCCACGCTGCCGCCCGACGAGCACGCCCTCTTCCGAGACCTCTACCAGATCATGTACGCCGACCTGCCGCAGCCGCAGCTCGTCGTCTATCTCCACCTGGGCATCGAGCGTGTGCGCGACCGCATCCGGCAGCGCGGCCGCGGTTATGAGCAGGCCATCGGCGCCGATTACCTCATGCGCCTGCAGGACCGGTACATGGATCACTTGATGAAGTCCTCATCGACCAGAGCCCTCATCGTGGACCTGAACGACGCCGATCTGCTGAGCGATCGCGCGGCATTCGACCGCCTGTTGCACCTGATCGACGAGGAAGCGCCGCCCGGGCATCGCATCGCAACCCTCTGAAGCGCACGGCGAAATGTGGACAAAAGCGGCCAGGCTCTGCCGGGTTGCAAGAAAACCGGTGTTTATACTTGCCGCCGAATTCACCCAACCCGCCATCCGCAATGGAAACGCGCCAATTGAAAGGCCTCTCGGCACTCGCAGCAGCCACCCTCGTGATCGCCGGCTGCGGAGGCATCGGCAAAATGAAGAAGTACGCCGAGAACATCAAGTACACCGTTGATCCCAGCCCCCTGATCGTGCAGGGCGACTCGGTGGCCGTGAGCATCAACGGCAGCTTCCCCGGCAAGTACTTCTACCGCAAGGCCCAGGTGGAGCTCACGCCCACCCTCACCTACGCCGGTGGGGAGACCCCGTACAAGATGGTGGGCTTCCAGGGCGACAAGGCCGTGGGCAACTACACCGTGATCCCCTACGAGGCCGGCAAGAGCTTCAGCTACAGCAACAAGGTGGCCTTCACCCCCGCCATGAGCACCAGCGAACTGGTGGTGAAGATCCTCGCCAAGCAGGGCAAGAAGGAAATGCCCTTCGACCCCTTCAAGCTCACCGACGGCGTGATCACCACCCCCTACCTCATGCTCAGCGACGACAAGGTGATCATGGCGAAGGACGCCTTCCAGCGCATCACCAGCCACAGTGAGATGGCCACCATCAACTACCTCGTGAGCAGCAGCGTGGTGCGCCCCGGCGAGCTGAAGGACGCCGACGTGAAGGCCCTGGCCGATTTCCTGAAGGCCAACGCCACGAATCCCGGCATCCAGATCAAGGGCGCCAGCTTCGATGCCTGGGCCAGCCCCGAGGGTGAGCTGAGCAAGAACGAGAACCTGGCCGGCGACCGCGCCAAGAGCGCCATGAGCTGGCTCAAGGGCGAGCTGAAGCGCAACAAGATCAAGGCCGACAGCCTCGAGGCCTTCTACGGCATGAACCCGCGCGGCGAGGACTGGGACGGTTTCAAGCGCGCCATGCAGGCCAGCAGCACCGTGCCCGACAAGGAGCTCGTGCTGCGCGTGCTGGAGATGTACCCCGACGTGGCCAAGCGCGAGGAGGAGATCCGCAACATGGCCGCCACCTACAAGGAGATCAGCGAGCAGATCCTCCCCCAATTGCGCCGCAGCGAGATGCGCCTGAACTACGACCGCGTGGGCAAGAGCGATGAGCAGCTCATCAGCATGAGCAAGACCATGCCCGACAGCCTCAACGTGGAAGAGCTCCTCTTCAGCGCCACCCTCACCACAGACCTCAACGAGCAGCTCCGCATCTACCGCGAGGCCAGCCGCATCTATCCCACCGATTACCGCGGCCCCAACAACGCCGGCCATGTGCTCTTCCAGCAGAACAAGCTGGCCGATGCCGAGGCCGAGTTCCAGAAGGCCAACAGCATCCAGGACAACCCCATCAGCACCAACAACCTCGGCGCCTGCGCCCGCCTCAAGGGCGACCGCAAGAAGGCCATGGACCTGTACAGCAAGGCCGCCGCCGCCGGCCCCGAAGTGAAGTACAACATGGGCCTGATCAACATCCAGAACGGCGACTACAGCAGCGCCAGCAGCAACTTCGGAAGCACGAGCAGCTTCAATGCCGCGCTGGCCAAGGCCCTCGGTGGCGATGCCGCAGGCGCGCAGAAGATCCTGGAGGCCAGCCCGGAGAAGGACAGCGCCGCCGGCCACTACCTGATGGCCATCCTGGGCGCGCGCCAGAACAACGGCGACATGGTGCGCAACAACCTCGCGCAGGCCGTGCAGAAAGATGCCAGCCTCCGCGAGAAGGCCATGAAGGACCTCGAGTTCCGCAACTTCAAGGGCCAGCTCGGGATCTGAACGCCGCAACAAAACATGAAAGAGGCCCCTGCAGCGATGCGGGGGCTTCTTCGTTTACTTTGGGCGTGATGCGGGCGGAGCAGGACTATGATGCCTTCGGATCACTGCTGCCCGGAAGGAATTACTCCTCAGGATCATATCGTTACCTGTTCCAAGGACAGGAACACGACGACGAGATCAACGATGGCGTGGGAACCAGCTACGCCTTCGAGTACAGGATCCACGACCCGCGCATCGGGAGATTCTTGAGCATCGACCCGCTAGCGTTCGTGTTCCCTTGGAACTCGCCCTATGCCTTCAGTGAGAATCGTGTATTGGACATGGTGGAGCTTGAAGGGTTAGAAGCAGCACCGACACCGGACAAGGCAGAAGACCCCAAATGGGGCCTTCCGAATGGTGGGGAAGGCTGGACAGAGGGCAGTACGCAGGAGATGCCTGACGGAAGCACATTCAGAAGTTTCAAGGGGCCCAGACCTGACTCCGGTGGTGATGCTCCATCGTCCTCACCTTCTGCGGGGAATTCGCCAAGCTTGTTCCCTAACGGGAAACCTCTCACCCCGAAGCCTGGAGGAGGTGGAGGATTTAGGGGTCCGACCGTCTCTCAGGGCAGGCCAAATTTTGCATTGAACTACGCGCCGCCGTCGTCACCATTCAGTAATCCATGGCTGAGGGGTGCAAACGACATTAATACAGGTATCGGTGTTGGAACGGGCGTGGGTAGCGGGATGTTTGGTCTCACTTCGAAACCAACCCCCTTCAGGTATGCCCAGAATGTCAATGGTGTATCACGCTCGGCGCCTGTTCTATCACGAGCACATACAATCACATCCCTTCGTGCGGCTGCGAATCTGTCAAGGCTCAATGTGATCACCTCTGTGCTTGGCACGGGTTACACGCTTGGCAAGATCAACAGCGATTATCAGCGTGGTGGCTTGAACAATGTGAGCAATTGGGATCTATTGGATGCTGGCGTTGGCCTTGGCGGGCTTGCAACCTCTGGTGCGGTTTACTTTGGTCTAATGTCGAATCCAGTCGGATGGGGGATTGGTATTGGGATTGCCGCATACTATGGAGCGCGGTTCATTTATGAGTACTCCAAGGAGGAATAGGATGGGTGCGCGAACTTGGTATTATGCCGTGTGGGCTGACGGCTTAATGGCAATTGAGCACAGCAGGTCGAACTTACCCCGCCGGGATGGGAGAATAGTCTTGTTGGTCATGTTCTCCGTAGCTCAAGGCTTGAACCTAAGCACGCTCCTTATACTGATGGGTCCTTGGATTAAAACAGGACTCACAACGCCTGACCTTGGCCTAGGTAGCTTGCTGAACAACCTGATCATGGGCCTTGGCGTGTACATAGCTCCCTTCGTTGTGCTGAATTATCTACTCGTGTTCCGCAAAGACAAGTACAAAAGGTTGGTCAGTCCATCACCTAGTTCCCGTAAACCGGGCTGGTTGTTTATGGGATACTTTCTACTCTCGTCCATACTGTTCCTTGGCCTTCTTGTTGTGGGCAAGGCACTTCTGTAACCCCCCGCTAGCGCGGATGTTGCTGGTTCGGATCTGTGATCCGGACCAACGCATCTAAAGCCTCTCCAGGATCTCCGGCCCGAACCACTTGGCCGCATCGAAAGGCAACCCGATCACACGCTTGATCAGTTCGTCTTTGATGGTCTTGACCACGGACTTGTTGGGGGCTGCGGAATCCAGCTTCTTCTTGAGGAACTCCAGTTCATCGGTGATCTCGGTGAACTGGTCGGCCGGGAACTGCCCGAGGCGAGGTGAGGCACGGGCCTCAGCCGACGTGCAG
>CAZFBP010000064.1:0-12581 GCA_964517255.1 uncultured Chryseobacterium sp. | reverse complement strand
GCGCCATCATCGACCTGCAGGTGAGCGCGCAGCCCGCCACGGTGTGCCTGGGCAACACCACGCAGCTGAACAGCACCGTGCTGCGGCGCGTGGCCGAAGACGCTTTCGACGCCGCGCCCGGAACGATGTGGGCCGCGGTCCAAGGAGGCGCCATCAGCAGTGCGTGCGGCAGCATGGGCGGCTCGGCGCTCTACTTCAACGGCAACGGGCAGCGCAGCGCGCAGACCGCCGCGTTCAGCACGGTCGGCGGCGGTGTTGTTCGCTTCAAGCTGAAGATTGCCAGTGGGTCAACTCCTTGCGACAATGCCGAGCCCGGCGATGATGTGGTGCTGGAGTACTCCACCAACAACGGCCTCGCGTGGAGCACGATGGGCTTCTGCGATGAGGCGCTCTACGCATCCTTCACCTTGATCGACCTGCCGATTCCGGCGGCGGCGCAGACCACGAGCACCATGTTCCGCGTTCGGCAGCTGGCCAACCAAGGGGCCGGCCACGACAACTGGGCCATCGACGACTTCCTGATCGCGCGCTACGACGACGCCTTCG
The DNA here is from genome assembly GCA_964517255.1 of uncultured Chryseobacterium sp. Lineage (GTDB taxonomy): Bacteria > Bacteroidota > Bacteroidia > Flavobacteriales_F > PHOS-HE28 > PHOS-HE28. The sequence continues at coordinate 12,035 of CAZFBP010000064.1, read as the reverse complement.
CCAGCTATGCCTGGTCGCAGCCGGGAACGCTGGACAACGTTGCGAGCCCATCGCCTGTCGCCACGCCGACGGCCACGGACTGGTACGTGCTCAGCACCACCGACCCTATTGCCGGCTGCGTGTACGTGGATTCCGTCTTCGTGACCGTGGCGCCCGCCTTCGGCCTGAGCATGACACCGAGCACCACCCTGTGCTCCGTGGGCGGCATGCAGCTGCAAGCGACGCCGAGCTCTGGATCGGGCATCACCTACACCTGGACGCCCGACAACGGCACGCTCAGCAGCACCACCATCCCGAATCCGATCGCCACGCCCGCGCAGACCACCACCTATGGCGTGGCCGCAACCAATGATGTGGGCTGCACGGCAACGGGACAGACCACCATCACGGTTGGCCAGCTCCTCGACTTAAATGTGAGCGCCGCTCAGAACGCCTTGTGCCCTGGGCAGAGCACGCAACTCACGGCGACATTGAACGGCGGCGCTGGCATGACCTTCAACTGGAGCGGTGCGGGGCTGAGCGATGCTTCCATCGCCAACCCGGTGGCCACGCCCGCGCAGACCACCACGTACACCTGCACGGTGACCGATCCCGCGAGCAATTGCCAGCTCAGCGCATCGGTGACAATCACCGTGAACGGCGGGTACACCGCCAGCGCGGGCAACGACACCACGCTATGCACCGCGCTGGGGCATCAGCTCACGGTGCTGCACAACCTTACGGGCGCCACTTACAGCTGGTCGCCCGCAGCGAACCTCAATTCCGCCAGCATCCAATCACCCACGATCCTGGTGGACGCCACTGCCACATACACGGTGACCGTGACCGATGCGATCGGTTGCTCATTGAGCGACCAGGTCACCATCACGCGCGCTTATGCCGGCGTGCCCGGCACACAGAGCCTGAGCGCCTGCGCCGATGCGCCGCCCACGCTCACGGCACCCGCCATCGGCGTGACCTATCAGTGGAGCACCGGTCAGGGCACGGCTTCCATCGTGCCCGTGCAGAGCGGCCCGCATACCGTCACCATCTCCGACGCGAACGGCTGCCAGGCCATCAGCACATTCAATGTCACGCTGAACGCGTTGCCCGTGGTGAACCTCGGCAATGACCTCGCGATCTGCGGCGCTGCGCCGCAAACACTGAACGCGGGCAATGCCGGATCCACGTACTTGTGGAGCACTGGCGCGCAGACGCAGACCATCAACATCACGTCGTCCGGGACCTATTCCGTCACCGTGACCAATGCGAGCAACTGCACGGCTGGCGATGCGATCAACGTGCAATTCAACGCGCTTCCCATCGATGCGCTCCTCGACGTGCAGGCCTGCATCACCAGCCTCCCCGTGCTCAACGCCGCCAACAACGGCTGCGCCTTTCTCTGGAGCACCGGCGCCGCCACGCAGTCCATCACAGCATCGGCCAGCGGCACTTACAGTGTGGAGGTGACCACGCCGCAAGGCTGCAGCGCCACCTTCGATGCGAACGTCGTCCTCGCGCCCACCATCAACGTGGCGCTCGTGAACGACACCGCCATCTGCCAGGGGCAGTCCATCACCTTGGATGCGGGCAATGCGGGCGCCAGCTTCCAATGGAGCACCGGCGTGCAGACGCAGGCGATCAGCGTGAATCAGCCGGGCAACTACGCGGTGACGGTGAGCAACGGCTTCTGCTCGGCGAGCGATGCGGTGGCCATCACGGTGGTGGCCGGCCCCACTGACGCGCTGCTTGACGTGACGCGGTGCGTTGGTGAGAGCGCGGTGCTCGACGCGGGCAATGCAGGCTGCACGTATGCATGGAGCACGGGCGCCGTTTCGCAGAGCATCACGGTGGGCCTGGGCGGCAACTACAGCGTGGCCGTGACGAATTCAGCGGGCTGCTCCGGCACCTTCAGCGCCGAGGCCGTCTTCATAGCGCCGCCTTCCGTGACCCTGGGGCCTGACACCGTGCTCTGCGAAGGGCAACGCCTTGTCCTGGACGCCGGCAATCCCGGCAGCACCTATCAATGGAGCACAAGCGCCATCTCACGCACCATCCAGGTCACTCAGGCCGGCACGTACAGCGTGACGGTGAACAACGGGGTGTGCACGCGCAGCGACGCGATCACGGTGCACTTCAACCCATCGCCCGCGCGCATGGCCGTGAGCGAGTTCCACACCTGTCTGGACGATGAGCCGAGGTACGTGGTGATCAATGCCGGCAATCCGGGATCCAGCCACCAGTGGAGCACGGGCGAGAGCACGCCGGTGATCATGGCGGGCGCTTATGGCTGGTACTTCGTGCACATGACCAACGCCTACGATTGCTCCCTGCTCGACTCTGCGCAGGTGATCGAGTACTGCCCTGCGACCATCTTCGTGCCCAACACTTTCACCCCGAACGGCGATGGCGTCAACGACATCTTCGTGCCCGTGGGCAAGAGCATCGCCACCTTGCGCATGGTGATCCACGACCGCTGGGGCGAGCTGCTCCACGAAATGGATGGCCTGGAGAACGGATGGGACGGCACCTACCGGGGCGAGCCGGTGAAGAGCGACGTGTACGTATGGCGCATGGAGTACACGTTCTACATCGACAAGGAAGGCACCGAGGGCGTGCTGCAGACCCAGATGGGCCACATCCAGGTGCTGCGCTAGAGGCGCAGGCCGAAATCGTCCGCTTCAAGGGCCACGGGGAACTTCTTCCGGAAATCGTCGAGCTCCTCCCAGGCGAGGGTCGCTGTGGCAACGCCTTCCCGCGAAGGCTCGATGCTCGCGATCACCGCGCCGCGCGGATCGATCAGCGCGCTGTCGCCGCTGTAGTGGATGCCCTTGCCATCCATGCCCACGCGGTTCACGCCCGCCGCGTAGCACTGGTTCTCTATGGCGCGCGCGATCAGCAGCTGGCTCCACGGGAAACGGCGCGCCTCCGGCCAGTTCGCCACGTAGAGGATGGCATCGTAGTCTCCCCTGTTCCGTGCGAACACCGGGAAGCGCAGGTCGAAGCAGACCTGCAGCAGCAGGCGCCAGCCGCGCCACTGCACCACCACGCGCTCGCGCCCTGCGCAATAATGGTCCGTCTCGCTGGCGAAGCGGAAGAGGTGCCGCTTGTCGTACACGGCCACCTCGCCATCGGGCTTCACGAAGAGGCCGCGGTTGAAGCATTGGCCTTGATCCTGGATGATGGCGCTTCCGTAGAGCGCGGCATCGAGCGAGCGCGCCTGCTCGCGCATCCACAGCGCGGTGGGTCCGTTCATCTCTTCCGCCAGCTCCGCGCTGCGCATGGTGAAGCCGGTGGTGAACATCTCCGGGAGCACGACGAGGTCCGTGGCGCCCTTGAGCGCGGCGAGCCTGGCGCCGAGCATGGTGCGATTGGCCGCCGCATCCTCCCAATGGAGCATGCTCTGCACGAGCGTCACTCTCAGATCCGGCATAGCTTCTCGATCGCTGCGTCCAAGGTAGCGTCCTGCTTCGCGAAGCAGAAGCGCAGCACGCGTTGATTGGCCGGGGGCTCCTTGTAGAAGGGCGAGAGCGGGATGGTGGCCACGCCGAACTCGCGCGCCACGCGCTCTGCGAAGGCGCGATCGCCCTGATCGCTGATGGCGCTGTAGTCCGCTGTCTGGAAGTAGGAGCCCTCGCAGGGCAGCAGCTTGAAACGCGAGGCCTTCATGCCCTCGGCGAAGCGGTCGCGCTTGGCCTGGTAGAAGGAAGAGACGCCCTCATGGCTGGAGGCATCGCCTAAGTATGCCGCGAGCGCATGCTGCATGGGCGTGCTCACGCTGAACACATTGAACTGGTGCACGCGGCGGAACTCGGTCATGAGCTCCTTCGGAGCCAGCGCGTAGCCCATCTTCCAGCCGGTGGCGTGGAACACCTTGCCGAAGCTGAAGATCACGAAGGCACGTTCGCGCAGCTCGGGATAGTTGATCGCCGATGCGTGCGGCTCGCCATCGAAGACCAGGTGCTCGTACACTTCATCGCTGATGAGGATGATGCCGGTGCCGCGCAGCATGTCAGCGATGCGCCGCATGTCGGCATCGCGCAGGATGGTGCCCGCTGGATTGTGCGGCGTGTTGATCAAGAGCGCGCGGGCGCGGGGGGTGATGGCAGCGGCCACCGCATCAGCGTCGAAGCGCATGTCAGAAGCGAGCCGCACATGCACGGGCGTGCCGCCGAAGAGCTCCACCGTGGGCGCGTAGCAGTCATAGGCCGGATCGACGATGATGACCTCGTCGCCGACATGCACGATGGCGCCCAGCGCGGTGAAGAGCGCCTGCGTGCCGCCAGCGGTGATAGTGACCTCTGTTTCGGGGTCGTACCGGAAGCCATAGAGCCTCTCCGCCTTGGCCGTGATGGCCTCGCGTAGCGCGGGCAGACCGGGCATGGGGGCGTACTGGTTATGGCCCGCGCGCATGGCCTCGTTCACCAGCGCGATCAACCGCTCATCGATGGGGAAATCGGGGAAGCCCTGACTGAGGTTGATGGCGCCGCACTCCTGAGCGAGCTTGCTCATCACCGTGAAGATGGTGGTGCCCACGTGCGGCAGCTTGGACGCGATGCGCATGGGGCCGAATCTAGTCGCAGGGCAGCAGCTCGTGTCGGCGCGCCCCTTCTACCTTCGCCCGCCCAGAACCCTGCCCGGTGCTCTTCACTCACAGCCTCCTGCGCTACGCCGTGCTGTTCGCCGTGCTGATCGCCTTCGCCGTGAACCTTCGCGGATGGCTCTTCCGGCGGCCCGTCATCGTGTGGGAGCGCAGCGCCACGATCTTCGCCATGGTGCTCTGCCATGTGCAACTCGTTTTCGGGCTCGCCCTCTACGGCATGAGCGCATCAGCCTTCCATAGCGATGATGCCGGCGCGTGGCAGCGGTTCGTGCTGCATGTGCACATCGGGAGCATGGTGCTGGCCATCGCGTTGATCACCGCAGGCCGCATGCTGAGCAAGCGCTCCAAGGATGAGCGACGCAAGCAGCTGCTCATCACGCTCACGTACGGCGCCGGCCTGCTGCTCATGCTCTACGCAACGCCATGGCCGGTCACTGCGATCGGCAGGCTCTTCGCGAAAGGCTGGCTATGAGGATCGCCGCTGCTTCGCTCGCCTCCATCGTCGCGCTGGTGCTCGCCTGCGGGAACGCAGCGGGCCCGGCCCCAGCCGAAGAGGGCGCGCACAAAGGGCAGCAGCTCTTCCGCATGCACTGCGAATTGTGCCACGGCGCCAACGGCAAGCTCGGCTTCAACGACGCGAAGGACATCACCGTCTCCACCCTCTCGCGTGCCGAGATGCTCGCGCAGGTGACCAACGGCAAGGGCAAGATGATGCCGTACAAGAATGTGCTCACCGCGAAGGAGATCGAAGCCGTGGTGGATTACGCGCGCACGCTGGGCAAGACGAAATGATCGACCCGTTGGAGCTGAAGGGCAAGTCCGGTGCATACCGGACCGAGAATGCCGTGCTGGTGGGCCTGATCACCGACGAGCAGGATGCCGATCAGGTGAGGGAATACCTCGACGAGCTCGAGTTCCTGGCCACCACGGCAGACATCACCACGCTGAAGCGCTTCACGCAGCGCATGCACAAGCCCGATGGCCGCGGCTACATCGGCAGCGGCAAGCTCGCCGAGGTGAAGCAATGGATGACAGAGCACGGCGCCGACTGCGTGATCTTCGATGATGAGCTGACGCCTGCGCAGCAGCGGAATATCGAGAAGGAACTGGGCAAGCCTGTGCTCGACCGGCCACGGCTCATCTTGGACATCTTCGCGCGAAGGGCGCGCAGCGCGCACGCCAAGAAGCAAGTGGAGCTGGCGCAGTACGAGTACATGCTGCCGCGCCTCACCAAACTGTGGACACACCTGGAGCGCCAACGCGGCGGCACAGGCACGCGCGGCGGTGCCGGAGAGAAGGAGATCGAGACCGATCGCCGCCTGATCCGTGATCGCATCGCCCTGCTGAAGAGCCAATTGAAGGACATCGACAAGCAGATGGCCACGCAGCGCGGCAACCGCGGCAAGCTGATCCGCGTGGCGCTGGTGGGCTACACCAACGTGGGCAAGAGCACGCTCATGAACGTGCTCAGCAAGAGCGATGTGTTCGCCGAGAACAAGCTCTTCGCCACGCTCGACACCACCGTGCGGAAAGTGGTCCTCGGCAATCTGCCCTTCCTCCTCAGCGATACGGTGGGCTTCATCCGCAAGCTGCCCACGCAACTGATCGAGAGCTTCAAGAGCACCTTGGATGAAACGCGCGAGGCCGACCTGCTCCTGCATGTCGTGGACATCAGCCACCACAACTTCGAGGAGCAGTACGAGACCGTGAAGCAGACGCTGAGCGAGATCGGCGCGGGCTCCACCCCCACCATCGTCATCTTCAACAAGATCGATGCATACCGGCCCGCGCATCACGACCCGGACGACCTCGCCCCGAAGCGCGAGGAGCAATTCACGCTGGAAGAGCTGAAAGCCACATGGATCGCGCGCATGACCAACGAGGAGTGCATCTTCATCAGCGCGGTGCAGAAGCAGAACCTCGATGCCTTGCGCAAGCTGCTGTACCAGAGGGTGAAGGCCATTCACGTGGCGCGCTATCCCTATGAGAGCGATCTGCTGTTCAGCGACGAATTCCTGGATGGTTGAGGGTTGCATCAACCCCCAACCTACCGCTGACCCCAGCGCGCATATCCATGAACCTCTTCTCCCAGAAGCGGTACACGAGCCAGCTGATCGCGAAGCATGTGATCCAATAAAGCGCGAGGAGGAGTAGTCCTTCGGGCCTGTCGGCACCGTGCCAAAGCCTGTTGAACATGGCGCGCACAGGCTGATGCACGAGGTATAGCGCGTAGCTGATGAGGCTGGTGAAGACCACCGGCGCGCCCCATCGCGGCGCGCGCGCCCACGAGGAGAGCAGCGGGAGCAGCAGCGCCATGCTGATCGCGTTCACAGTGAAGAAGAGCGTGGAGCTGTAGCGCAGCCATGCTTCATCGTAGAACAGGCTGTTCGTGAGCATGCCTGCCAGGCCTGCGGCGAATGCAGGCCACCTCGCCGCGCGCCAGCGCGTGGGCGCCGCGGATGCGAGCCATGCCGCGAGCACGCCCCAGCCGATCGAGTCAACACGCGTGGTGGCCAGCATGCGCACGCCTTGGTCGAGCTGCCATTTCGATGAGACTTCAGGGGCGAGGTGGAAACGTAGTGCAAGGGGTGCGATGATCATCAGCGCCGTTGCGATCACGAACGCCTTTCGCGGCGCCTGGCCGAGCGCGATGCAAGCGAAGAGGAAAAGCGCGAACACGAGGTAGAACCACTCCTCCACCACCAGCGACCACGACTCCCAGAAGAAGAGGTCCACCGGCTTGTAGAGGTTCTGCAGGAAGAAGGCGTAGGCCCACGTGTTGTGGTTCACGACGCCAACGGTGATTCCGCCCGCCGCGAGCACGATGTTGGCCGCGAGGAAGAGGTAATAGTTGGGCAGCGTGCGGAGCCAGCGGCGCTGCAAGAAATCGAGCAACAGCCGCCAAGACGCGATGCCTTCACGCGCGCCTTGCTTCAGCAGGATGCCCCCGATGAGGAAGCCGCTGAGCACGAAGAAGAGATCCACGCCATCGACGTAGGGCGGCATCCACGAGGGCAGCGCGAAATCACGGAATGCGTCGGCGCTGTGCCAGAACACCACCAGCACGATGGCCGTGGCGCGCATGAGGTCGAGGCCGAAGACGCGGGATTGCATCGGGGTGAAAGTATCGGCCTGGAGTTGAATCATCCGCGGGCGTGGCGCATTGCCCGGAGACGCATCCTGCAAAGGAGCAGTGCGACGCGCCCAATTTCTCTTGAATGCCCGATTGGCTTCTAGCGCGAAGCGCTTGCGCCTATCTTCAAGCCCCATGCGTGGCGTATCCACTTCTCGTCTGATGCCTCAGATGGAGCGATGGGTTCCGATGCTCTGGCTGATCACGCTCGCCACAGTACCCTTGAGCGTGCGCGCGATGCTGCCTGTGCTGGGCACCGAGATCATCTTCCCCGCAGAGCCCCTGCTCGCCTCCTTGGCCGCATGGAACATCACGGCCCGGTTCCGTGCCACAGGGCTGCGGGAGTCGGTGCGGCTGCTTGCCCGCTCGCGCCTCGGATGGATCGGGGTGTCGTGGATCGCGCTGCACGCGACCAGCGCCGTGTTCTCATCGCATCCGCTGGTGTCCTGGAAGAGCACGTTGGTGCAAGCCGTGTACGTGGTGGCGCTGCTGCCGATAACTCGCGGCGGCGTGGAGGCGCTGCGTTCGGCCTGGCAGGGCAGGCGGCAGGTGCATGACCTGGCCTTCCTGGCGGTGATCGCCTTCACGCTCACGTGGGCCTCCATCCATGGCCTGGACCGCATGGCGATGAACTTCTCCGCGTACCCGTTTTACATGGACCACACCCTTTATGCGGCGGTGCTCTGCTTCGTGCTGTTCAGGTTCATCGGGCTGTTGAATGACGCTCGCCGCGACAAGCCTCGCGACATGCGCCTCCTCTGCTTGGCGGTGCTCACGGCAGCGCTGGGCCTGGCATTGGTGCTGAGTTACAGCCGTGCGGCCTGGCTTGGGGCAGCGTCGGCGCTCGTGTTGCTGGCATTCGTGCGCGCCGGAGTGAAGCGAGCCATTCTCGCGCTCATCGGTCTATCCGTCACGGCTTGGCTGCTCTTCACCTTTACGCCATTGAGCGCATACGTATCGCAATGGAGACACTATGCCTCGCAGGATCACGGCATGGGGCCACTGCGCACCCTGCTCTCCATCGCGAACACGCGCAGCGACACGAACAACCGGGACCGGATCATTCGGTGGAAGGCGTCGTGGAGGATGTTCAAGGATCGCCCCCTTGTAGGAACCGGAGCGGGCACATGGCCGCTTCATTGCCTGAGCCACATGACTGCTGCCGAAATCCAGCAGGTGCATGGGCCGCTCCCGCCAGCGCTGCCCGCTCCCGTGCCAGCCCTTCGCCTAGGCGAGCACCTTCATTTCCGGGACCATGCTGGTGGTACGGCGAGCAATGCCGGATCGGCGCACTCGGAGTACCTGCTCGCTTTGTCGGAGCGTGGCTTAGGTGGCTTGGTCTGGTGGATGGTGGTCGTTGGGCTGGTCTCCCGCCGAACAATCGGCCATCTGCGGGAAGCCGCTACGACGAGCGACAACGCCCACGCTTGGGCCATGGGGCTGGCGCTCATCGCATTCCTGGTTCACGCCGTATTCAACAACTTCCTCGATGACTGCAAGGCCGCCGTCCTGTTCTGGCCGTGCCTTGCGCTGCTGCTGGCGCCACGCGATCACAGCGATTGATCGGCCTCGACAAGTCTTCGCTTGTCCTTCCTATCGTCGTGTGTCACCCCAAGCCCATTTGAACGGCCGTTCGGCGGTTGGCCGGGTTCCGTGGAGAGCATGTCGATCAACCCGACGATATCAGCACGATGAATCCTGATCAGGGCGCGCACGGCGAGCATGATGCAGAGGCAGGCCAGCAGCACGAAGGCCATCCTGCGGAAAGCCACTTCCCTGAGCGATGGCCCATCGTCGAGCGTGGCTTCCTGCACCAGCATGAGCTCTGGCACTTGGTTGTTGGTGACGAGCGCCTGCATCCTCCAGAGATTCGAGCGCATGCGCGCCTGCTCGGATGTCGCGGTCTGCGCCTGCGACGCAGCAAGATTCAACCGGATCATCTCGCGGTCAGCATCCGGACCCTTCGCCAGCGGTCCGTTCGCTTCGAGCAAGGTAGCGAGCGCGGACCTCTCGCGATCGGCCTCAACGGCCCATGCGCTGCCCAGTTGCTCAAAGATGGCGGCCGTTCGCCTGACCTGCTGAATGGCGCGCTGCTCCAATTCGGCCTTGAGCTCCAAATGGATGAGGCGCGCGAGCGAGCACGCCGCATGGCGATCCGGATCATGCACGGTGAGCCGCAGGCTCTCGAACTGCGTGGTGCTGGCCGTGATCCGGCTCCTCAGCATCTGCACTGCGATGCGCGCACGCTCCGGCACATCGGCGTGAATGCCATAGCGGCTGGGCATGTCGTGGCTCTGAGAGATCCGCTGCAGGATGGCGTCGCTGGTGGCATCGTGGTAGAGCCGCACCAGTCCATTGGTCGGCTTCAAGGTCATGGCCTCGGCCTCCTCGCTTGTCCGGAATGGCTCACTCAAGTACAGCTCGATCGTCGAGTGATGCATCGGCGGATGAGTGCGGTTCCAATAGACTCCAACCGCCACCCCGATGACCAGCGCCACCATGAGCGCATGCCGCTCGCCCCAAAGCCAGCCCCACAGACTGCGCCCGATGCTGGTTGATGGACGGGACTCCATTGGGTTCATGATGCTTGAACGAAGGTATGCGCGAAAGCCGAAGCAAGCGCTCGAAGCTACCTGACAGGTCGCGTGCGGTTGCGTTGCCCATTTGCACGGACCGCCCTCAATCGAACGCCTGCATATCACAAAGCCTGCGGTACTGCCCGCCCAGCGCGAACAGCTCCGCGTGCGTGCCGCGCTCCACGATGGCGCCCTCCACGATCACGCAGATCTCGTTGCAGTGCTGGATGGTGCTGAGGCGGTGCGCGATCACCAGGCTCGTGCGGCCCTCCATCATCTTGAAGAGCGCATCCTGCACCAGGCGCTCGCTCTCGGTATCGAGCGCGCTGGTGGCCTCGTCGAGGATGAGGATCGTCGGGTTCTTCAGCACGGCGCGCGCGATGGCGAGGCGCTGCTTCTGGCCCCCGCTGAGCCGGTTGCCCATGTCGCCGATCATGGTCTGGTAGCCGCTATCGAGCTTCGTGATGAACTCGTGCGCATTCGCCACCTGCGCAGCGCGCTCAATGTCGGCCATGCTCACGCCCGGCTGCCCGAAGGCGATGTTCGCCGCCACGGTGTCGTTGAAGAGGATGCTGTCCTGCGTCACGATGCCCATGAGCCCGCGCAGGTCCTGGATCCTGAGATCACGGACATCGATGCCATCGATCAGCACCTGCCCGCCGGTGGCATCATAGAAGCGCGGCAGGAGTCCGGCCAGGGTGCTCTTGCCGCCGCCACTGGTGCCCACGAGCGCCACGCTGCGTCCTTTGGGTATCAACAAGTCGATCGTTCGCAGGACTGCTTTCTCATCGTACGCGAACTGCACGGCCTTGAACTCCACACGGTCGTTGAACGCGGCGATGGGCCTTGCATCGGGCCTCTCCTTCACGCTGTTCTCAATGGCGAGCAGCTCGAAGATCCGCTCGGCGCTGGCCCCGCCTTTCTTGATCCAGTAGTAGCCCGTGGTGAAACCCTTCGCCGGTGCCAGCAACTGGCTGAAGAGGATGATGTAGCCGATGAACTCGCCGCCGCTCAGCGTGGCGCCCTCACCGATGACCAACTGCCCGCCGAAGTACACGAGCGTCACCATAACGAGCGCGCCCAAGAATTCGCTGAGCGGTGAGGCCATGTCGCGGCGGCGGAGCGTGAAGACGTTGAGCTTGTTCAGCATCTCGTTCTCGCGCCGGAAGCGGCGGCGCATCTGATCCTCGCCGTTGAAGGCCTTCACCACGCGCATGCCGGTGAGGGTCTCTTCCACCGTGCTCAGCAGGTCGGCGGCCTTCTGCTGCGCGCGCAAGCCTTCCTTCCGCAGGCTCTTGCCCACGCGGCCGATCAGCAGGCCGCTCACGGGCAGCAGCAGCAGCGCGATGAGCGTGAGCTTCCAGGAGATGCCGATCATCAGCGATAGCGATAGCAGGATCGTGATCGGCTCACGGAACACCATCTCGATGTAGTTCATGATGCTGAACTCCACTTCCTGCACATCGTTGGTGATGCGCGCGATGGTGTTGCCTTTGCGTTCGCCGGTGTGGAAGCGCATGGGCAGGTCGAGGATCTTATCGTACACCTCGTTGCGCAAGTCACGCACGGCGCGGTTGCGCAGGATGCCGATGGCCCAGAGCGCGAAGTAGCGTGTGAGGTTCTTCAGCAGGAAGCAAAAAGCCACCACCACGCAGATGAAGACAAGGCCGCCCATCTGACCATGCTCTTGGATGTACGCAGCCATCCGCCAGTTGAAGAGTTCCGGCAGGCGCTTGATGCCTTC
>CAZFBP010000063.1:8595-12585 GCA_964517255.1 uncultured Chryseobacterium sp. | reverse complement strand
GCCATCGGTATCGAAGATGATTCGCGTGGCGCCCTTGGCCGTGGCGATGTCGTAGCGCGCGGTGCCGCTCACCTGCTGCTGCGCCATATCCACATTGAGGTCGAGGGCGAGGTGGGTGATGCGGGCCTCCTGTGGCCGGGCGTGGCTGTGCGGGTCCATGGTGAAGATCGGCTGGTTCTCTTCGGCGGTCGGTTCGGGCGCCGTGGCGCAAGCGCCGAGCATGAACAGGGAAGCCGCGATGGGCGTGAATGGAGTGAGGCGCATGCGTTCGGGAAGGCGCCAAATGTAGAGGGATGCTCCCGAGGCCGGGGCCCGGTGATCGCCACGTATTGGCACAATGCTACATTCGCCGCCCCAACGGGGTGTAGCGCAGCCCGGTAGCGCACTTGCATGGGGTGCAAGTGGTCGCTGGTTCGAATCCAGTCACCCCGACTGGCGAGGCCCTCGGAGATTCCGGGGGCTTCTTCTTTTCGGCCCGAACGAGCCCGGTTGACACCGAGCGGGGGAACATCCTAGCGGGAACGCTGTTTGACGAGCGGTCCTGTCCGAGTACCGAAGGGGCTCCGCGGGCGCATCCCCCGATAGCTTTGCCGCCCGTACTGAAAATGCCCCATCGCCTCCTCGTCCTATCGATCCTGGCCTTCCCGGTCAGCCTCTGCGCACAGAAGCAGGTCACCATCAGCGGCTACGTGAAGGACGCCAGCAGCGGCGAGGCCTTGATTGGCGCCAGCGTCTTCGTGAAGGAGACCATGCGGGGCACCGCCACCAACGTGTACGGCTACTACGTGCTCAACGTGGAGCCTGGCACACACACCGTTGCCGTGAGCTACATCGGCTACGAGGACTACGTGAAGAGCATGGCCGTGAACGCTGACCTGAAGCTCAACATCGAGGTGAGGCCCAAGGCGATCCTGGCGCAGGAGGTGGAAGTGCTGGGCGAGCGCAAGAAGGCCAACACCGAGGATACGCGCATGGGCACCGTTGACCTCGACGTGCAGAAGCTGCAGACCCTGCCGGCGCTGCTGGGCGAGGTGGACATCCTGAAGACCATCCAGTTCCTGCCTGGCGTGAAGAGCAACGGCGAGGGCAATGCGGGCTTCTATGTGCGCGGCGGCGGGCCCGATCAGAACCTCATCCTGCTCGACAACGCCGTGGTGTACAACGCCAGCCACCTCTTCGGCTTCTTCAGCGTCTTCAACGCCGATGCGGTGAAGAACATCGAGCTGATCAAGGGCGGCATGCCGGCCAATTACGGCGGGCGCATCTCCTCGGTGCTCGACATCAACATGAAGGAGGGCAATGAGAAGAGCTACCATGCCCAGGGCGGCATCGGCCTCATTGCCAGCCGCCTCACCGTGGAAGGGCCCATCGTGAAGAACAAGAGCGCCTTCATCGTGAGCGGCCGCCGCACCTACATCGATGTGCTCACCAAGCCCTTCATCCCGGACACCAGCAACTTCGCGGGAACCGGCTACTACTTCTACGACCTCAACGCCAAGGCCAATTACACCCTCAGCGACAAGGACCGCGTCTTCCTCAGCGGCTACTTCGGGCGTGACGTGTTCACCTTCCGCGGGCAGGGAGACAACGGCACCAGCTTCCGCATCCCATGGGGCAACACCACTGTGAGCGCCCGCTGGAACCACGTCTTCGGGCCCAAGCTCTTCCTGAACACCACGGCCACCTACAGCGATTACACCTTCCAGTTCGCCGCGCAGCAGGACCAGTTCCGCTTCCGCCTCAACAGCGGCATCAGGGATTACGGGATGAAGCTCGACCTGGGCCATTACCCCAGCGCGCGCCATCGCCTCAAGTACGGCGCGCAGTACACCTACCATATCTACACCACCAGCACGGTGAAGGCCAGCAGCGGCGACACCGAGTTCGACATCGACACGCCGCCGAAGCTGCACGCGCACGAGAGCGCCGTGTACGTGCTCGATGAGTACGACATCACCGACGCCCTTCGCGTGAACGCCGGCCTGCGCCTCTCGCGCTTCGATCACGTGGGGCCGTACATCAACTACAACATCGATGAGCGCGGCCGGTCGGTCGGCGCGGACACCATCGCGGCGGGCAAGCCCATCCAGTCGTACATGGCGTTGGAGCCGCGCCTCAGCGTGCGCTACACCACAGGGCCCAACAGCAGCGTGAAGGCCTCCTTCACCCGCGCGCAGCAGTACGTTCACCTGGCCAGCTTCGGCAGCTCGTCTCTGCCCACTGATGTGTGGGTGCCGAGCAGCACGCGCGTGAAGCCGCAGATCGGCACGCAGTACAGCGCGGGCTACTTCCGCAACCTCCTCGACGATGTGGTGGAGGCCAGCGTGGAGGGCTACTACAAGGACATGCGCAACCAGATCGAGTACGGTGAAGGCGCGAGCCCGCAGAACAACGGCAACACCAACTACGACTACCAGCTGGTCTTCGGCAAGGGGTACAGCTACGGGCTGGAGCTCTTCGTGAAGAAGCGCACCGGCAAGCTCACCGGATGGGTGGGCTACACCTGGAGCCGCACCATGCGGCAGTTCCCCGATATCAACCAGGGCCGCGAATTCCCCAGCCGCTGGGACCGCCGGCACGACCTGAGCATGGTGGTGAGCTATGAGCGCAGCAAGCGTTGGAACTTTGGCGGCGCCTTCGTCTTCGCCACGGGGCAGGCCGTCACCCTCCCGGTGAACCGCTACTTCATCGAAGGCCAGCTGGTGAGCGAGTACACCGAGCGCAATGGCTACCGCATGGCGCCTTATCACCGCCTCGACCTCAGCGCTACGTTGAATGGCCGCCAGACCAAGGAAGTGAAGGACCCGACCACCGGCGAGGTGACGCAATTGAAGAAGAAGTTCGTGAGCGGATGGACCTTCGGCGTTTATAACGCATACAACCGCCGCAACCCGTACTACATCTACTTCGACCCTTCGGGGAACCCCGCCGCCGGCGACTTCCAGATTGTGGCCAAGCAGGTATCGCTCTTCTCCATCCTTCCCTCCATCACATGGAACTTCAAGTTCTGATCGCGCGCCTGGCGCTGGCCGCATCGACAACAGCGTTGCTCGCCGCGTGCTCCAAGGAGATCACCGTTGAGCTGCCGGAGACGGAGCCGCGGGTCGTGGTGGAGGCCAGCATCGAGGCCGGCCGGGCGCCGATGGTCTTCCTTACGCGCACCCAGAGCTTCTTCGCGCCCACCAGTGTGGCCAGCATCGCCTCCACCTACATCAGCGAGGCCGTGGTCACCGTGGACGATGGCAGCGCCACGCACACCCTCACGCGCATCTGCAGCAGCATGATCCCCGATTCGCTGATCGAGGTGGTGGCAACCGAGACCGGCATCAGCGCCGACCTGCTGCGCGCCGCCAACATCTGCGCGTGGACCTTCCTGAACAACGAACTGCTGGGGGAGGAGGGCCGTACCTACAAGCTGCGCGTGGAGGCCGAAGGCAAGACGCTCACGAGCGCGACCACCATACCGCATGGCCTGGCGCTGGACACCACCTGGTTCAAGCTGGCCAACCAGGAGCCGGGCGACGATTCGCTCGGCTTCATCTGGGCGCGCCTCAGCGATCCGGACTCCGCGGGCAACGCCTACCGCTGGTACGCGCAGCGCATCAATCGAGGCGACGATGGCGAGGCGAAGGATGAACGCTTCATCGCCCCCTTCTTCAGCGCGTTCGAGGACCGCTACTTCAACGGCCGCAGCTTCGAGTTCGCCTTCAACCGCGGCCAGGAACCATACAGCGGCGCGGCAGACGATCTCAACGGGGAGCGCGGCTACTTCAAGCGCGGCGATACGGTGGTGGTGAAGTTCTGCAGCATCGGGTTCAATGAGTACCGCTTCTTCGACTCGTTCTACAGCAACGCCTCCTCTCAGGGCGATGTGTTCAGCAACCCGGCCAACATCGTGAGCAACATCAACGGCGGGCTGGGTGTGTGGGTGGGCTATGCGCCAAGGTTCGATACGGTGGTGTGCCAGCCATGAGGATCGTCATCAGCAGG
>CAZFBP010000063.1:2497-8585 GCA_964517255.1 uncultured Chryseobacterium sp. | reverse complement strand
CAGGTGCTGATGCGCGGCTAGTTTTGCCGCCCCAACATGAGCACCTCTCCCGACCACGTCAAATGCCTGATCATCGGATCGGGCCCCGCAGGCTATTCCGCAGCCATCTACGCCGCGCGCGCCGACTTGAAGCCGGTGCTCTATGAAGGCCCCCTGCCCGGCGGCCAGCTCACGCAGACCACCGAGGTGGAGAACTACCCCGGATACCCTGACGGTCGCACCGGACCGGACCTGATGGAAGACCTGAAGAAGCAGGCCCTGCGATTCAAGACCGACGTGCGCCACGGCTGGGTGACCAAGGTTGACTTCACCGGCCCGGTGCACAAGGCGTGGATCGATGAGGTGAAGGAGATCCATGCCGACACCGTGATCATCAGCACCGGCGCGAACGCGAAGTGGCTGGGTCTGCCCAACGAGCTGCGCCTGCGCGACATCGGCGGCGGCGTTACCGCCTGCGCTGTGTGCGACGGCTTCTTCTATCGCGGGCAGCCGGTGGCCCTGGTGGGCGCCGGCGACAGCGCGTGCGAGGAGGCCACCTACCTCGCCAAGCTCTGCCCGCAAGTGCACATGCTGGTGCGCAAAGGCGAGTTCAGGGCGAGCAAAGCCATGATGCACCGCGTGGAGAGCGCGCCCAACATCACCGTGCACTTCAACACCCAGGTGAAGGACGTGCTCGGCGCGGACAAGGTGGAGGGCATCACGGTGGTGAACAACGCCACCGGCGAAGAGCGCGACCTGGCGGTCTCCGGCCTCTTCCTCGCCATCGGCCACGAGCCGGCCACGGCCATCTTCAAGGGCTGGCTCGACATGGACGAGGTGGGCTACATCAAGCACCTGCCCGACAGCACCCGCACCAACGTGCCCGGCGTGTTCGTGGCGGGCGATGCCGCCGACCACGTCTATCGCCAGGCCATCACCAGCGCGGGCACGGGTTGCATGGCCGCGCTCGATGCCGAGCGGTATCTGGCGGCGCGCGGCCACTGATTCCTGCGGCAGGCCTTCCTCCCCGCGGACCTAGGGCGGCTATGTTTGGCGAACCTCGATCATGCGTTACCGTGCCGTTATCCCCTTCCTGCTTGCCAGCGCCGGTGCGCATGCCCAATGCTGCGACTACTTCCTGGTGATGCACGATTCGTTCGGCGACGGCTGGAACGGCGGTCAGCTCACCGTGCAGGTGAACGGAGCCACGGTGGGCGTGTTCGCGGCGAGCGGACATGGGAGCACGGTTGATTTCCCCGTGTGCAACGGCGATGCGGTTCAACTGAGCTACGCCGCTGCCGATTGGGAGGAAGAGAACACCTACCAGCTCTTCAATGAGTTCGGCAATCCGGTCTTCACCGACGGCCCGAACCCGGCGGTGGGCGTCGTGTTCAACGGCACCGGTGATTGCATCACCGCGCCGGCGCCGGGCCTGTCGCCCTGCACCGCGCTGCCCATTGATACCGTTGCTTGCGTGATCGCGGACAACACCGGCGCGCCCGGCACGGGCACCAGCCCTGGCTGCGCCAATTACCAAGGCGGCGACATCTGGTACGTGATGCCTGTGCCTGAATCGGGCAATGTCTCGGTGAGCACCTCCGACACGGGCGGATTGAATGACACCGGAGTTGCGCTATGGACAGGACCGGATTGCTTCAACCTCACCCTTCACGCCTGCGACGATGATGCCGGCCCTGGGTACTTCTCCATCGCGAGCGCGTACGAGCTGCCGGAAGGCGAACTGCTCTTCATCGAGGTCTTCGGTTATGGCGGGGCCACCGGCGCGTTCGAGCTGTGCGTGGCGGACCTGGGCGTGATCACCGTGGAGAGCTCGGAGCTCCCGCTGGTGCTGATCAACACCATGGGCAATGCGATCCCCTACGACGGCAAGGCGCCCGCCTTGATGGAGGTCAAGTACAACGGGCCTGGCGCGCTCACCTACTTCAACGGCCCGGCCAATGTGTACGATGGCCATATCGGCATCGGCATTCGCGGCGCCACATCAGCAGGCTATCCCCAGCGCCCCTATTCTATCGAGACCAGGGATGCGTTGGGCGCGAACAACGACGTGAGCCTGCTGGGCATGCCCGAGGAGAACGACTGGGTGATGCTCTCCAACTGGAACGACCGGTCGCTCGTGCGCAACGCGCTTGCCTTCCACCTGGCAAGGGCCATGGGCCAGTACGCTCCGCGCGCGCACCTCTGCGAAGTGTTCGTGGATAGCGTGTACAAGGGCATCTACCTCTTCGGCGAGCGCATCAAGCGCGATTCGGCGCGGGTGGACATCGCGAAGCTCAATCCCGACGAGAACACCGGCGACGACCTCACGGGCGGCTACATCCTGCAGCAGAACCTCTGGAACGCATCGAACAGTTTCCAATCGAACTACTCCCCGATCGACCACCCCGGCTTCGATGTGCATTTCCTCTACGAGTATCCGGAGCCGGAAGTCATCACGCCGCAACAGAAGGATTACATAGCCGCCTTTGTGGACAGCCTGGAGACGGCACTGTACGGACCGGGCTTCGCGGATCCCGTGAATGGCTACCGCCGTTACCTGGACGCGCCGAGCTTCATCAATTACTTCCTGGTGAACGAGGTGGCGCGCAACGCCGATGGGTTCAAGAAGAGCGTCTTCTTCCACAAGGACAAGAACAGCAACGGTGGCAAGCTCAAAGGCGGTCCGGTGTGGGATTTCGATTGGGCCTGGAAGAACATCTGGGGCTGCGGCATCTGCGACCAGACCGATGGCTCCGGCTGGACGCACCGCGTGAACGATTGCGTGACCGACAACCATGGCACGGGCTGGTACATACGCCTGCAGCAGGACCCCGCCTGGGTGGCCGAGGTGCGATGCACCTATGAGGAGTTCCGTGGATCGGTGCTAAGCACCGATAGCATCCATGCCTGGATTGACAGCGTGGGCGCCTTGGTGCAGAACGCGCAGGCACGGCATTTCCAGAAATGGCCGTTGCTCGGGCAGAGCGGGCCTGCGCCCGAGGTGTTGCCGTGCGCCGCCACATACGCCGCGGAACTGGATACGCTGAAGGCCTGGATTGCCGAGCGACTCGACTGGATCGACGCGAATCTGCCCGGGCTGTGCACGGTGGGCATCGAAGAGGCGGCACCCGCCTCGGATCTGCGCATTGCGCCGAATCCGAGCGATGGGCGATTCAGCGTGTCGCTCCCTGACGATTGGAACGGCCCGATGAGAGCAGAGCTCATCGACCTGGGCGGCCGGATCGTCTGGCAGGAGATGAACAGCGCAACACGCCGCCAGATTGAAATGCGCGTTCCGCTGCACGGGGCTTTCGCGTTGCGACTCACACGAACCGATGGCGTGCAGCGCAGTGCGCGCGTGCTGATCCGGTAGCACGGGCGTGCCGGGTACCTTTCGCGCCCTCCCCCGATGATCTTCAATTCGCCGGTATTCGTCGCCTTCCTGGTCATCGTCTTCGCGCTGTACTGGCTGCCGCTGCTGCCGAATGGGCGCCACAAGCATCTGGTGCTGCTGGTGGCGAGCTACGTGTTCTATGGCTGGTGGGATTGGCGCTACCTCGGCCTCATCATCTTCTGCTCGCTGGTCTCGTTCGGCAGCGCGCTGCGGATCGAATCGACGAGCGATGCCCGTTCTCGGAAAGCATGGCTTGCCGCGGGGATCCTGGTGCCGCTTGCGGTGCTCGTAGTCTTCAAGTACTTCGACTTCTTCGCCGTGAGCCTGGCGGAAGCACTTGCACGATTGGGCGTGGAGTCCGAGCCGCGCACCTTGGGCCTGCTGCTGCCGGTGGGCATCAGCTTCTTCACCTTTCAAGCGCTGAGCTACACCACCGATGTGTTCCGGGGCGCGCTCAAGCCCACGCGCGATCCCATCGCCTTCTTGGCCTTCC
This sequence comes from uncultured Chryseobacterium sp., assembly GCA_964517255.1. Classification (GTDB taxonomy): domain Bacteria; phylum Bacteroidota; class Bacteroidia; order Flavobacteriales_F; family PHOS-HE28; genus PHOS-HE28. The sequence goes on along the minus strand of CAZFBP010000063.1, from coordinate 4,719 downwards.
TCGCATTCTTCCCGCAGCTGGTGGCGGGCCCCATCGAGCGCGCGCCGCAATTCCTGCCGCAGATCCTGGCCAAGCGTTCCTTCTCCTACGAGAACGCGGTTATCGGTTGCCGCTTGATCCTCATCGGCGCGTTCAAGAAGATGGTGGTGGCCGATCGCATGGGCCCGCTCGCCGATGCCGTCTTCGATCACCCCATGCTCTTCGGCGGCCTCTTCAACGTGCTCGGCGCGCTCTGCTTCGCCGTGCAGATCTACTGCGACTTCAGCGGCTACAGCGACATCGCCCAAGGCACCGCCAAGCTCTTCAACCTCGACCTGATGCGCAACTTCAACCGGCCCTACCTGGCCGCGTCGCTGCGCGAGTTCTGGGGCCGCTGGCACATCAGCCTCAGCACCTGGTTCCGCGACTACGTTTATATCCCGCTCGGCGGCAACCAGGGAACGGCGTGGCATGTGGCGCGCAACCTGCTCATCACCTTCGTGCTCAGCGGTCTCTGGCACGGCGCCAACTGGACCTTCGTGGCCTGGGGCGCGCTGCACGGCGCCTTCCTCGTCGTGGAGCGGTTGATGCGCGGTGGTTTCGAGCGGCTGCCCTTCATGCTGCGTTGGGCCATCACCATGCTGGTGGTGCTCGTGGGCTGGGTCTTCTTCCGCGCGGCGGACATCGATGCGGCGCTGCTCTTCCTCGGGCGCGCCGTCACCTTCGACCGCGACATGCCCTTCCTGCTCAAGCGGCTGCTCACCTACGCCGAGTGCTCACCCTTCGGCCTGGCCTGCACCTTCGCCTTCGCCGCGCTGCTCATCGCCATCGATGCGGTCACCGCGCGACCTGCTTTCGTCGCGCGCTTCGAGCAGCGTTCCGCGCTTCGATACGTGGGCTATGCCGGCCTCGCGCTCATCGTGCTCTTCTTCGGCGTCTTCACCGATCAGCGCGCCTTCATCTATTTCCAGTTCTGAGATGAAGCGCTTCCTGCTCCGCCTCCTGGTTCCCCTCGGCATCCTGCTGCTGCTGGCACTCGTGCTCGATCCGCTCTTCACCAAGGTGTTCCGCGACGGCCAGGGCACCAAGGCCCAATGGCTCATGGGCATGCACGGCCAGCGCTTCGACGTGGCGGTGATCGGCTCCAGCCGCGCGTGGTGGAACATCGGCATGGCGCAGCTCGACAGCGCATGCGGCACGCGATCGATCAGCCTCGCGAACAACCACTTCACGCCCGCTGAGATGCTCCTGGCCATGAAGGTCTTCCTGCGCAACGGCAACCGCACGCGCGTGCTTCTGCTTCAGGTGGACCACAGCTCGCTCACCGATGAGCAGGAGGGCTTCTCGAGCACCGTGTACGACTTCGTGCCCTTTCTCGAGGACACCCTCGTGTATTCGCACTTGGAGCCGCGCGGCAGTGAGTGGTTCTGGCTTCGCCACGTGCCCTTCTGGCGCTACGCGAAGTACGATTTCAAATGGGGCGTTGAGCAGGCGGCGCTCACCGCGCTCGGCCGCCGGCGCGCGCCCTTCGACAGCACGGGTTCCTATTTCTCTCCGAACGACAAGTTCTACGGGAAGGCCGGCGTGCCTTACGCGCCCAGTGGCCACCACATGGGCAATGACCTCCGCGCGCTCTTCGCCCTCTGCGAAGCGAATGGCATCAAGGTGCTGCCTTTCACCTCGCCCTACCATGCACTCCAGATGCCGGAGGAAGCCATCGGGGCGCCGGCGCGCGTGCTCGCCGCAGAGGGCCTGCGCTTGCATGATTTCAGCGACAGCCTGCAGGAGAAGCGCTGGTTCAACGATAACAAGCACTTGAACCGGAGAGGAGGGAAGCGCTTCACCCGGATGCTGGCGCGCGTGCTTCGCGAACAAGGCCTCTGCGCGCCGCAGTGATCATGGCACCGGGCGCCAATCGGCGTACTCCAGCCAGAACCGCACGAGCTCCCGCTGCTCGAAGGGGATGTCCCAATCGCCGTCGTAGCTCACGCGCACGGGAACGAGCGCATCGCCGATGCGCACGTTGCGCACGCTGATGGTGATGTCGAAGTCGAGGAAGACGGCCTTGTGCGCGATTCTGTAGGTGCGCGCGAGCACGTCATTGGTCTCCTGGTCGAACCAGGTGTCCATGGTCTTGATCACCGTCTTGCCATCGCGGTGCTCCGGCTTTGCCGTTGCGCTGAAGACCCAGCACGCGCGGCCGCCACGCGCATCGGCCCAGATGCGGAAATCGTAGAGCGGGG
>CAZFBP010000063.1:0-2487 GCA_964517255.1 uncultured Chryseobacterium sp. | reverse complement strand
AGAGCGCCAGTTTATGGCCGATGAAGGGCACGCTGGCGATCTCGGTGCCGGGGTCGAACATGAATTTCTTCAGCTCGCCCTTGTACTTCTCCAAGCGGCTGCCGCGCGCCACATCGAGGGTGCGGCCGGCTACGGTGTTGTCGGCCGCGAAGGTGCCTTTCGGGAAGAAGACATCGTCGTACATCTCGATGGTGAGGTAGCGGAATCGGCCCTTACGGTCACGCAAACGCCCGCTCTCCGCCGTGGAGTCGATGAGCAATGTGGCCTTCCCTTCGTCGCGCATGAGGCGCGCGCGACGATGCAGCGTGGCGGACTCGCGCTCGTCCTTGCGCCGCACGCGCGCCTCGCTGCGCACGGTGTGCGGGTGGAAGCGCGTGTTGAGGAAGGCCTTGTGGAAGGTGCTGTCGGTGCGCACGCGCCGCACGAAGGCGTCCACGTCGAAGCCCTCGGCCTGCGCGCTGATCACCACTTCGTCGAGCGTGATGTGCTTGAGGAGCGTGTCGGGCTGCGCGGAGAGGGGCGCGGAGAAGGTGGCCACGATGAGCGATGCGAGCGCGTGGACCTGACGGTGGGCGCCGCGCGTCATGCGATCAATGCCTGCGCGTGGGGCCCAGGCTGCCGTACAGCTCGTACTTCTTCTTCACGTAGAGCAGGAACTCGTACTGCGTCAGGCCCTTGATCACCTCATCGGGCACGGCGCAGAAGTCGATGAAGTCGTCGAAGGCCTCGTCCTGGAGGTTGATGATGTCGTACTCCACGTACTGCTGGAGCAGCTCGCGCAGCAGCTCACGCTTGCGGTCCTCGTTGCGCAATTGGGCCACCAGGCGCTTGCTGCGCTCGCGCCGGCTGAACTCCTGGTAGAGGAAGGTGATGGGGCTCTGCAGGGCGTCCACCTGGCTGAGGCGGTAATCGCTCTCCTTGTAGCCGAGCTTCTCGATGTCCTTCTGGATCTGCTGCAGCGTGCGCTGGCTCAGCACTTCCACGGCGGCCAGCTGTACCTGGAGCGGCAGCAGGCGCACCATCACATGGTACTCGGCCTTCGGCATGCTGTCGCGCATGCAGATCATGGCGGTGCGGTGCCCGATGGAGCCGATGAGGATGGTGTCCGACTGCAAAACGCTCACGGTGAAGCGGCCATCGGGGCTGCCGAAGGTGCCGCTGCGCGTGCGCTTGTTCACGATCATGAGGTCGTAGTACGCGCGGTCGTTGGAGGTGGAAGTGACCTGGCCGTGGATCACCACGGATTCCTGCGCGTGCAGCACAGCAGTGGCGAGCAAGAGGAGCAGGAGCGGGATCGCGCGCATGAGCCGGCCAAAAGTACCCGGACGCGCCCGGCACGAACCGGACCAGGGTCAAGGCGGCGCAAAAAATGGTGAAGGGCCCCCGGAACGGCGAGCGCCGCCCGAAGGCCCTTCAAGGGAAGCCTGTGCATCTGTAAGCCGGGTTTTGTTTCCGCCGTAAGGCGGACCTCCACCATCTATCTGGGATCCGCCTCACGGCGAACCTCGAGCAACCTACCCACCGGATCGCGCCTTTCGGCGAACGGAGCGGGCCGCTCCTGCTCCGGTTTACATGGTCTTGCAGCCCGTGGGGTTTACCAAGCCGCCGGTGTCGCCACCGGCGCTGGTGAGCTCTTACCTCACCTTTTCATCCTTGCCTCGCCGAAGCCTTGGCGAAGGCGGACCTTGCCAGGTTCCGGCCTCAGGCCTTGCGGCCTTGTGGCGGTTTCCCTTTCTGCGGCACTTTCCGTGGCGTTGCCGTTCCCAGCAACACCCCTTCCTGTTAGGAAGCACGGTGCCCTACACTGCCCGGACTTTCCTCCATCCCGCTCGCGCGGGACAGCGGTGGAGCGATGCACAGGTTTGTCAAGGAACACGTGTCAAATGCAGGTTGGGGGTTGAAGGTTGGAGGTTGCGCCAACCCTCAACCCGCCTTCGCATCAACCCTCAACCCTCAACCCTCAACCCTCAACCCTCAACCCCTCAACCTCTACCCCTCATGATCACCACCTCCGTGGCGCCTGATCCGTAACGCCGCATGTCGGCATCGTGGAACTGCACGCCATCGTAGTACTGCAGCATTTTCCGCACTTCCTCGCGCAGCACGCCCTCGCCCACGCCGTGTATCACGATGAGCTTGCGCTTGCCGTCGCGGATGGCGCTCTCCAAGGCGCGCTCGAAATAGCGCACCTGGAACTCGAGCTTCTCGCCATCGCTCATGCGCGTCTCATCCTCCACGAGCTCGTGCAGGTGCAGGTCAACTTCGGCCACGCTGTTGTCCTCGGGCTTTTTAGGCGTCTTGCCCGGCTTCGGAGCCGGTTTCCTCCGATGCTTCTCGTCCAGGAGCTCGTTGGCCACGCGCATGCCCACGGCATGGTCGCTCACGCGCATTTGAGCCCTGCGCTCCTCTTCTCGTACGGCCACCAGCCGCTTCTCGGGCTGCTCCAATTCAAAGCCGTCGTCGGTGCGCACCACCACATGCCCCGGC